>JBDHHM010000006.1:0-25062 GCA_039589355.1 Gemmatimonadota bacterium
TCCGGATCGGCACAGCGTTGTTTGGGGAGCGGTTACGATGATTGATCTGACACCACTCGATGTGCGCAAGAAGAAGGGCGACTTCCGGCGCGCCATGCGAGGATACGATACCGAGCTGGTCGACGACTTCCTCGATATGGTCGCCGAGCGCCTCGAGGAACTCGTAAAGCAGAACGTCGCGTTGTCCGAGCGCGCGGAACACCTCCAGGAACAGGTCGCGTCCTACCGCGATCGCGAGAAGGCGCTCAACGAGGCGCTGGTGACCGCGCAGCAACTCCGCTCTGAGGCGCAGGCGCAGGCCGATCGCGAGGCCGATCTGATGCGCCGCGAGGCACAGAGTCAGGCCGACCGCATCATCGAGGAAGGGCAGCGGTCGTACCGTGAGATCGCTCGTGATATCGAGGCGCTCCACACCCGGAGGCGCCAGTTCGTTCGCGCCTTCGGAATCCTGCTGGAGCGCTATCTCTCAGAGCTCGAGGTCGAGGAGGCGCGGCTCGGCGAGTCGGAGGTCGAGGTGCCGGCCGTGCCGTCCAGCCAGGCAGCCACACCGCCGGCGAGCCCTCCGCCAACTCAGCAGCCTACCCAGGAAGAGGATGCGGAAGGGCCGAAGAATTCGGCGGAGCCGGCGAACCCTGCCGAGGGTGAATGGCTATCCTCGCTCGTAGCCGATCCCGATAAGGAGGAGCAGGTTTGATGGCCGCTCCCGCCGCAGCCGACCTGGTGCAGCGGATCCGTGCCGCGTCACAGACCATCAGGGCTCGGTCGAAGCTGAAGCCGCGAGTGGCGGTCATCTTGGGCACCGGGCTCGGCGCTCTGGCGGAAGAGATCGATGTGGAAGCGAGCATGTCGTACGAGGAGATCCCTGGTTTTCCCATATCCACTGTCGAGAGCCACAGTGGCCGGCTGCTGCTTGGCCAACTATCGGGGCAACCTGTCGTGGCCATGCAGGGCCGGTTCCACCGCTACGAGGGTTACACGCTGCCTCAGGTCGCTTTCCCGGTTCGGGTGATGCGAGACCTGGGTGCTGAGATTCTCATGGTGTCTAACGCCTGCGGCGGCATGAACCCGATGTGGGATGTGGGCGACCTCATGCTAATCGCTGACCATATCAACTTGCTGGGCGAGAGCCCTCTCATCGGGCCGAACAGCGACGAGCTCGGTCCGCGTTTCCCCGACATGTCGGAGCCCTACGACGAGGGGTTGCAGCGTCTCGCTCTCGATGTGGCGCGGGATGAGAAGATCACTCTGAGACGTGGCGTCTATGTCGCGGTCAGCGGGCCCAACCTCGAGACGCGGGCCGAATACCGCTTCCTGCGGATGATCGGCGCCGACGTCGTCGGGATGTCGACCGTGCCGGAGGTGATCGTCGCCCTGCACGGCGGCATGAAGGTGCTGGGGATCTCGATCGTAACCGATAGCTGCCTACCAGACGCCCTCAAGCCGGCGAGCGTCGAGGAGATCATCAAGGTAGCCGGCGCGGCGGAGCCGAAGCTCACGCTACTGTTCAAGAACGTCGTGGCCCGCTCGGGCCGATGACCTGATATGACGGAAAAGCCTTACCGCGAGATTCCCGAGAACCCAACCGAGCTCGAAGAAGACGTCCTGCGGACCTGGGAGGCAGAGGACACCTTCGGCCGCTCGCTTGAGGCGACCAAAGATGGGGAGCCGTTCGTGTTCTACGAAGGCCCGCCGACGGCGAACGGCCGGCCGGGGATCCATCACATCATTTCGCGATCGCTCAAAGACACCTTCTGCCGCTACAAGACGATGCAGGGACGCTCGGTCACCCGCATCGCCGGCTGGGATACGCACGGTCTTCCGGTGGAGGTCGAAGCCGAGAAGGCGCTCGGCATCTCCGGCAAGCCAGAGATAGAGAAGATCGGCGTCGAGCGGTTCGCCGAAGTGTGCCGGGAACACATCTTCACCTACAAGGAAGACTGGGAGAAGCTGTCCCTCCGCATCGGTTTTTGGCTCGACTACTCGCGCCCCTACATCACCTGTTCGCCGGAGTACGTCGAGAGCGTCTGGTGGGCGCTCTCCCAGTTCCACGAGAAGGGCCTGCTCTATCGCGGCCACAAGGTCGTCCCGTTCTGCCCGCGCTGCGGGACAGGTCTCTCGAGCCACGAGGTGGCCCTCGGTTACGATGATGTCACCGAACCAGCGGTGACGGTCAAGTTCCCGGTCGAGGGTCGGCCGGGTGAGTACCTGCTCGCCTGGACGACGACGCCCTGGACCCTGCCGGGGAACATCGCGCTCGCCGTCAGCCCGATGATCGCCTACGTGAAGGCGCGAGTCGGCGACGAGGTCTTTTATTTGGCGGAACGGCTGACCGGCGAAGTATTGGGGGCCGATTGCGAGATCCTGGAGACGATGCCCGGTGGTAAGCTGGAAGGGCTTCGCTACGAGCCGCCGTTCCCGTTCCTCGCCGACTCCGTAGGCAAAGAGAACGGGTGGTTCGTGGCCGTGGCCGACTTCGTTACTGCCGACGAGGGGACCGGGATCGTGCACACCGCGGTCATGTACGGTCAAGATGACTACGACCTCGGAGTCGAGATCGGTCTCCCCATGCACCATTTGGTTGACGAGGAAGGCCGTTTCTACCCTGAAGTGAAGACGTGGGCGGGCGTCTTCGTCAAGGATGCCGACCCCGAGATCGTCGAGGCCCTGAAAGAGTCCGGCCTGCTCTGGAAGGCTACGGATTATACCCACAGTTACCCCTTCTGCTGGCGCTGCGATACACCGCTTCTCTACTACGCGCGGGAATCCTGGTACCTGCGTACGACGGCGGTCAAAGACCGCCTGCTGGAGCACAACGCGGCCGTCGACTGGTATCCGCAGGAGATCGGCCGGGGCCGCATGGGCGAGTGGCTCGAGAACAACGTTGATTGGGCCTTGTCACGTGATCGCTACTGGGGCACGCCGCTTCCGGTGTGGGTCTGCGATCAGGACGGTTCTCATATCCGAGTAATCGGTGACTACGGCGAACTTGCCGAGTTTGCGGGCATCGAGTTGGGTCCGGACTTCGACCCGCATAAGCCCTTCATCGACACGCTGGAAGGAAGTTGCCCCGAGTGCGGCGCGATGATGCGGCGGACGCCGGAGGTCATCGACACCTGGTTCGACTCCGGCTCCATGCCGTTTGGCCAATGGCACTACCCGATGGAGAACGGGGACAGGTTCAAGGGTCAGTTCCCGGCAGACTTCATCGCGGAGGGTGTGGATCAGACGCGGGGGTGGTTCTACTCGCTGCTGGCCATCTCGACGGTCCTGTTCGATACGGCGCCGTATCGCAACGTGGTCGTCAACGACATGGTTCTGGATGCCGATGGCATCAAGATGTCGAAGTCACGTGGTAACGTGATCGATCCGTGGGACGCGGTCGGCGTATTCGGTGCCGACGCGATTCGCTACTATCTCCTCTCGGTGAGCAGCCCCTGGTTGCCAAAGCGATACGACCCGAAGGCGATCACCGAGGTGCGCCGCAAGTTCTTCGCCACGCTGTCGGCGACCTATCGCTTCTTCGAGATGTACGCCAACCTCGAGAAGTGGAGGCCGGGCGATGAGCAGGCTGTCGCCGAACGGCCCGTGATGGATCGTTGGCTGCTTTCGCGCCTCGACGCGGTTGTGGCTGCCTGTCGATCCGACCTGGACAACTACAACGTTACGCACGCGGTACGCAGGATCAGCGACTTCGTGACCGATGACGTGTCGAACTGGTACGTGCGTCTCTCGCGGGCGCGCTTCTGGGGAACGAGAGCGGCGACTCGTGAGACGATGAACGCGGCCTTCAGTACGCTGTGGGAGGTCCTCGTCACGGCCAGCCGCCTCATGGCACCTGCGATCCCGTTCATCAGCGACTGGATCCATCGCGAGCTGACCGACGGGGTCTCCGTGCATCTCGAGCGCTATCCCGAGCCCGGCGATCGACAGAACTCGCAGCTGGACCGGGCCATGGAGACCAGCCGCCAGCTGGTCCGCTTGGGCAGAGCCGCCCGAGAGGTAGCAGGAACCCGGGTTCGCCAGCCGCTGCGCCGGCTGTTTGCCGTCCTCCCGGCCGGCCGGGTCTCCGAGATGGACGAGGAGCTGCTGGGCCACGTACGGGATGAGCTGAACGTGAAGGAGGTCGCCTTCACCGCCGACTCCGGCGACCTCGTCTCCTACAGGGCGGAACCGGACTTCGCAGTTCTCGGGCCCGAGTTCGGAGCTCGTGCCCCAGCGGTGGCGGAGGCCCTGAAGGCGCTGGACGGCCCCGAGCTGGCCGCCTGGCGTGCCCAGGGGGGTCCGCTGGCTTTGGAGGTCTCCGGCGAGCAGGTCGAGGTCCCGGAAACCGCGGCGACCCTCGTCGAGGAACCGCGGCCGGGCCTGGTTGTTCAGTCGGACGGCGAAGTGACCGTGGGGCTGGACACGGCCCTGGACGACGCGCTCAGGTTAGAGGGTATCGCCCGCGATCTTGTCAACCGGATTCAGCGGTTGCGGCGCGATGCGGGTCTGGAACTGGACGACCGGATCCGTTTGGGTATCTTTGGGGCGCCCGGGGTCGCCTCAGCGGCGGAAACCCACAGTGAGTACATAGCCAGCGAGGTGCTGGCTGTAGATGTTGAAGTGGGTACGGAGCCGCCAGCCGGAGACGCGTACGAGCATACGGAGCAACTCCGGCTGCAAGGGGGTGAGGCCATGATCGGGGTCCGAGTTACTTGAGCGCTGTGGGAATACTGAAGGAGCAAAGATGCCACTGAGCAAGAAAGATCGGGCGCACTTCGAGGAGCGCCTCTTGGATGAGCGGGAGAAGATAGTCAAGCAGCTGGCCCAGTTCGACGAATCGTTCTCCGACACGCTCCAGGGATCGGATGGTGATCTGTCGGCCTACAGTTTCCACATGGCGGACCAGGGGACGGACGCGATGGAACGCGAGAAGGCGTTCCTGTTCGCCAGCAAGGAGGGGCGGCTGCTGTATCACATCGATGAAGCCCTGCGTCGCCTTTATAAGTCACCCGAGAGCTTCGGCATTTGCCAGGAGTGCGGTAATGAAGTGGGGTACGAGCGGTTGGATGCGCTTCCCCACGCTCGACTGTGCATCAAGTGCAAGGAGCAGGAGGAGGACGGCGGTGCCTAACGGGTACTCGCAGGCGGAGGGAGTGAGCGCGCCGGAGGAATATGCGGGGGCCGCCCCGCTGAAGGGGAAGCTTGGTGCCTTCGCAGGCACGGCGGGCGCGATTCTGGCCCTCGACATGCTGACCAAGTACCTGGTCCAGCAGACGCTGACTCTCTACGATCAGATATATGTCTTAGGCGATTTCTTCCGCCTGACTTACATCCACAACCCGGGGGCGGCGTTCGGACTTCACCTTGGACCCTACTCGCGCTTCATCTTTCTCGCCCTCGCTTTCGTTGCATTAGGTGTGCTGCTCGTCATGTACCGGCACACGGCTGCGCATGACCGGCTGAGGCTGTTCGCGATCGGGGCGATCTCTGGCGGTGCATTGGGTAACGTGATTGACCGTATCCGGTCCGCGGAGGGTGTGGTCGACTTCTTGGACTTCGGTATCGGCAACCTCCGCTGGCCCGTCTTCAACATTGCGGATACGGCCGTCACCATAGGGGCCATCCTGCTCCTCGCCTCGCTCTGGGCAGAAGACCAGCGTCGCGACCAGAGTAAGAGTGGATCCGGTTGAGGGCCGGGAAGGTTTTGTAACCTACCGGGTCGAGGTCGATGAGCCCAGCGGGCTGAGGATCGACCGCTATCTCGCTGACAGGCTTCCGCTTTCCCGTTCCCAGGTTGCCGCGTTGATTGACGCGGGTCGCGTCCGCGTCGCTGACCAGACTCCCAAGAAGAGCTACGTTCCCGAGGAAGGCGACGTCATAGTGGTTGTCGTCCCTCCACCCGAGCCGATGCTGGCGGTCGCGGAAGAGATCCCTATCGATGTGGTCTTCGAGGACGAGGGATTCCTCGTTGTGAACAAACCGGCCGGGATGGTCGTACATCCAGCCCCCGGCCATCCCCGTGGCACTCTCGTAAATGCGCTCCTGCATCATGTCGGCGCACTGTCCTCGGCTGGCGGGGCGCGCCGACCGGGGATCGTGCACCGCCTGGACAAGGACACCTCGGGCCTGATCATCGTCGCCAAGGACGAGACTATCCACCGCCGCCTCGCCGGATCGCTGGCACGCCGTGAGATCGTCCGCCGCTACCTGGCTGCCTGCTGGGGGCACGTCCAGGACGACACCCGGCGCGTTGAAGCGGACGTCGGCCGTCACCAACGCGATCGGAAGCGCATGGCCGTGGTGCCCGGCGCGCGACCGGCGATTACCGAGATCGAGCGGCTCGAGCGGTGGAAGGCCGCTGACTTGCTGAAGATTAGACTTCTGACGGGAAGAACCCACCAAATCCGTGTCCATCTGCGACACATCGGCCACCCGGTCGTCGGCGATCGGCAGTACGGCCCGGGTTGGGAGCGGGGACTGGAAGGTCGCTGGCCGGGCGACCTGGCTAAGCGGGTGAAACGCCAGTTCTTGCACGCGGCAGAGCTGGCTTTCGCGCACCCCGTATCGGGTCAGCCGCTGGAGTTCTCGGCCCCCCTGCCGGGGGATCTGGCGGAGGCTGCGGAATGGGCCCGCCGGACAAGTTGACCGACGCGTTAGTCGTTATTATACTTGTACTTCCGCGAGTGGCCGCACCGCGAAACCTCCCCCATTTCCCACTAACGTGTTCTGAGGGTTGCACTGGGTGTCGGATTCCGCCAGGCGCCAGCTACTTGTAGAGGTCGGTCGGTGTCTGTTCGCCGCCGACGCCGACGAGGTTCGTGAGGTGATGGATCCGACGCAGGCGACGCCGGTCCCCGGCGCAGTACCGGGTGTGCTTGGTCTCCTGAATCGACGTGGCAAGGTCGTCGTCGCAGGAGAACTGGGCGTTTTCTTGGGTGTGGACTCGGAGCCTGGAGAGGAGTCGGCGCTGGTTGTGTTCGCCGACGGTGATCGGCGGATCGCTTTGATGGTGGATCGGGTGATAGGCATGGCTCCTTATTCGGCAACCGGGCACGATGTCGAGGGTGATTTGCTGGAGGCGCTCGGTGCCCGAGAGCTGGCAGTGGGAGTGGGGCAGTTCGGGCCGCGGCCGTACGTACGGCTCGATGTGCCTGCGATCTTCGCACGTGTTTTTGATCAGGCCGGAGACAATGAATGGTCGATCCGGCTCGGGTCGACGGTAAGATAGGAGCGATTCATGAGCCGCACGGTACTGATTGTAGACGACGCGATCTTCATGCGAACGATGATCGCTGACATCCTCAAGGGCGCGGACTTCGAGGTCGTGGGTGAAGCCTCCTCCGGGGCGGAAGCTGTTGAGAAGTACAAGGAGCTCAAGCCCGACCTTGTGACCATGGACATCGTGATGCCCGACATGGGTGGGATCGATGCGGTTCGTGAGATCATTCAGTTCGATCCCGACGCCAGGATCTTAATGTGTAGTGCCATGGGTCAGCAGGGACTGGTGGTGGAGGCCATTCAGGCCGGTGCCCGTGATTTCGTCGTCAAGCCGTTCCAGCCCTCTCGGGTACTCGAGGCGGTGCAACGCTTGTTGGGATGAGCCAGCAGCAGAAATACGCCGAGCTCTTTGCAGCCGAGGCGCGCGAGCATCTGGCGGAGATGGGTCGCGCGCTCGTTGCTCTAGAAGGGGAACCTGGGGACCAGGCCTCCCTCGATGCCATCTTCCGGTCGGTACACACGATCAAGGGGATGGCGGCGGCAATGGGCTACGATGTGCCGACGCGACTCGCCCACAACATAGAGTCGGTGCTCGATGAATTGAGGTCGGGCAGGCGAACGGTTAGCACCGACGTCATCGATCTGTTGCTGGAGACTTCCGACCTCCTCGAGGGTGCGGTCGAGGCTACCGTGGCAAGCAAGACGCCGGCGGATCCGTCGGCGGCGATTGAGCGACTGGTGCTCTGGCGACTGGCCGATGCCGGTGCGTCTGAGCCGACACCGCGACCGGAAGCAGATGCGGCTGCGCAGCCGGCTCCCGCGGCCGAGCCGCTGCGCGCCGGTGCAGTCTCGTCGCGGCGGTCCGATACCAGCCGCCTGCGCGTTGACATCCGCCGCCTCGACGCACTGATGAACCTGATGGGCGAATTGATGATCCTACGCGGCGAGCTGAAGGCCCTGGCCGACCAGCTGGGCGCCGAGTCTCTCCAGGATGCGGTCGAGCGCGCCGGCAGGTTCATCGGCGAGATGCAGGCGCACGTTGTCGAAAGCCGAATGGTGCCCGTCTGGCAGATCTTCGATCGCTTCCCACGCCTCGTGCGTGACGCCTCACGCTCCGTAGGGAAGGAGATCGAACTCGAAATATCCGGTAAGCAACTCGAGCTCGACCGCTCGCTGCTCGATGCGATCAGCGATCCACTCGTCCACCTGCTACGTAACGCTGTGGACCACGGTATCGAGCCGCCGGACGAACGCGATCGCGCCGGCAAGCCGCGGGTTGGCCGCATCGAGCTCACCGCACGGCGCGAGCGATCCCGGGTCGTGATCATCATACGCGACGACGGCCGGGGCATAGACCGCGACAGCGTGATCGCCAAGGCAAGGCGTGACGGGCTTCTCGGAGAAGGTGAGGAACCGACTGACCAGATGCTATTCCGAGTAATGGCGCGACCCGGGTTCTCCACGGCCACGCAGATCACAACGCTTTCCGGCCGCGGAGTCGGGCTTGACGTGGTCGAGGCTACGATCCGGGGCCTCGGCGGCTCGGTTGGCTTCAGGAGCGAACCGGGCGCCGGCGCCTCATTCCGTCTCGATCTCCCGCTTACCCTGGCAATTCTGCGCGCTTTGATCGTTGAAGTAGACGGTCAGGTGTATGCCCTGCCTGTCACGTTCACGCGCGAGAGCTTCGAGGTCGAGGAAACGGCTGTGGAGCGGGCACACGGCCGGGAATGGGTTCACTGGCGCGACGAGCGTGTGCCGCTGACTCGCCTGCGGACACTTTTCACCGGTGGCGAGCGCAACGGAACGTCCACGGAGGGAGCCGGCTTCCTCAACCTTGTGGGTCTCGAGTTTGGGGAGTCGCGACTGGTCGTCTCGGTCGACGAGTTCCTGGGCGAAGAGGAGATCGTGATCAAGCCTTTCGATCCACCGCGCGGCGCCGTGCCGGTGTTCTCGGGCGCCATCGTGCGGCCGGATGGACGACCGGCCTTGGTGCTGGACGTAGGTAATCTGTCATGATGACGCTGATTCACCATTGACGGGTGGCGTGAATGAACTCGAAGCGAGAGCTCCGTGAGAGAGAGCGTGATGCTCTGAAGGAAATGGCGAACATTGGCGCAGGTCACGCGGCAACGGCTCTCAGCCAGCTGACGAATCGCCGCATCATGATCGACGTGCCGAAGGTGGAATTATGCACGATCGAGGAAGCGGCCTCCGCCGTAGGTGACGGCGGCGTGACAGCCGCCGTGCTGATGCAGGTGCTGGGTGACTTGACGGGCCGCAGTCTGCTGCTCTTCGAGAAGAGCCTGGCGCTGCAACTGGCCGACATGCTGCTCGGCAGGGAGCCCCGAACGACCAAGGTCTTTGCAGAGCTCGAGCAATCGGCCCTCAAAGAGACAGCCAACATCTTGACCGGCGCCTACCTGAACGGGCTGGCCGATATGCTGGGGCTGATGCTGATACCATCAGTGCCGAGCTTGGCCATCGACCTCAGCGCAGCGATCCTCTCCAGCGCTTACCTCGACTTCGCCTACGAGCAGGGGCATGTGATAATCCTTGACACCCGCTTTCGATTCGAGCCCGGCGACTCGAGCATGTCGGGCCATTTCGTCTTGTTGCCGGACCCGGCGAGTCTTGAAGTGATACTGAAGGCTACTCGCTTGTTGTGAATATGACGACGACCGTTCACTCCGAGGGCGATATTCGCATCCTCCGCGCGCTGGCTCAGCGCATCGATCCGGGGGATGCGGGGGCGTACAACAACCTGGGAGTGGTGTTTTACCAGAAGGGCCTCTACGAGGAGGCGATCGAACAGTTTCGTCGCGCGCTCGCGATCGATGGTAAGATGGAGGTGGCGCGACGGAACCTGGACATTGCCTACCATCAGACGGGGTACTACGACCGTCGCATCGTCGAGCTGATCGCTCGCCTACGCACCAGCGAGGATGACGACGACGCCCGCTACAGCCTCGCCGAGGCATACTTCAACACCGGCCGGTTCGACGAGGCTATCGTCCAGTATGAAAAGCTGATAGAAAAGAAGCCCGGAAACGTTCGCGTCCTGTTGCGGCTCGGTGCCGCCGAGAAGCAGCGGGGCGAGCTGAAGCGGGCTATAGAATGGTACGAGAAGGCCCGCGAACTGCAGCCCGATCGCCCCTTCATCTACTATTCGCTGGGCGAGATCCTCTACAACCAGGGGATGAACGAGGAGGCGATCGCCCACCTCCGTAAGGCACTGCAGCTGAATCCCTCCGTCGCCGAGGTGCACCATCTGCTGAGCTTTGTCTACGGTGACATCGGTGCGGCCGACAAGGCGGCCGAGCACGCGGCTCATGCCGCCGAGCTCAACCCGGCGGCCACGAAGGCACAGGCGAACCTCTCGCTCGACCGCTACAGCCCGGCCCAATACGTCGAACTCACCGGTAAGGCAGCTACGCCGAGCGTCGAAGGTCAAAAGGCGTTTGCGCACTACAGTCTGGGAATCGCATTCCGGGCGCGCGGGCTCTACGAAGAGGCGAGACAGGAATTCACACGCGGACGCGAGGCGGGCGAAGACCCGACCTTGATCGATCAGGCGGAAGCCGAGCTGGCGCTGCTCGAGGGCGACGCAGTAGGGGCGTTGGCGCGATACGATGCGTTGCTCGCCAAAGTAAGCGACAGCCCGAAGGTATGGAACGAGCGCGGTGTTACGCTGCACCAGGCGGGACGTCTGGACGAAGCCGAGGAGAGTTACCGTCGCGCCCTGGACATCGACGGAGGTTACGCGCTCGCCTGGAACAACACTGGTGTGGCGGCCGCACACCGCGGCGACGACGAGGGTGCCGAGGTCGCGTTCCGGCGCGCGCTCGAGATGCAAGCTGAGCTCGACGATGCACGACTCAATCTCGGGCTGCTCTGGGTGCTGGCCGGAAGGCACGATAGCAGTCTTCAGCTGCACCGCGAGATGCTTAAGGTGGACTCGAGCCGTGCGGATGCTTGGAACGGTCTAGGCTCTGCGTTGATGGCTATAAGCCGCTTCGCTGAGGCGCGCAACGCCTTTGCGCGTGCCGTGGAGGCGAACCCGAACTACCCGCCGGCAAGGTACAATCTGAGCTTCGCGCTCGCTCGCCTTGGGGAGCACGAAGATGCCCTGCGTGAGACGAAGATGGCGCTTGAGCTCGACCCCTACTACACGGCACCTCGCTACAAGCTGTCGATTGATCTGCAGTACGAGGGTGGCGACGTGTGGGCGCCGGAGCTGGCAGCGCCCGAGCACGTCGCGCCGAAGGATGAAGGCGTCCGCGACTTCGACTTCGATCCGGCTGATTTGGAGACGGTTTTCCACGAGCTCGAGGGGCCGGAACCTGGGGAGGAGGAGGAGGCGGCCAGCGAGTCGTTCGAGTTGGCGCGGGACCATCTCAGCAACGGCCTATACGATCGAGCGCTTGCCGAGGCTGCACGCGTGGTGCGCGAGGGTGGCGATGCGGCGGAAGGCGCGCTGATCATCGGCGAGGTCTATCTGCAGCGCGGGCTCTATGGCGAGGCGCTCGAGCGCTTCGAGGAGGCGCGCTCTCTACGTCCCGACGATCCCCAAGTACTCGCCGGCGCTACCCGCTGCCTGCTGCAGCTGGATCGCGTCGAGGAGGCGCGGCTAGCGGCGGAAGCCTTGCAGCCGAAGGCGGGCCGGGATGTAACACATCTGCTGATGGTCGGTGAGGCGCTGACGCGGTCGGGTGACGCGAAGCGAGCGGTGGAGGTGCTCGACCTGGCAGCGGAAATCTCTCCCCAAGACCCAGTCGTTCACCGACAAATAGCCAAGGCCGCGATGGCAGTAGGCAACCGGCGGCGCGCCCGGGATGCCTACCGGATGGCCATCGCCGCGGACCCAGATTTCACGGCGGCGCGTGTGGAATTCGGGCGCCTCCTGATCGAGGAGGGTGCTTACAGCGAAGCGGAAGCTGAGATTCGACAGGCACTCGAGCTCATGCCCACGTACGCTGACGGTGCCCTGGCGCTCACCGATCTGCTGAATCGGCAGGGCCGGGGCCGTGAGGCTGTGAACGTATTGGTGGGGTTCCTGGAAACCGAGCCCTACAACCTCGACGCGCTAGTGCTGCTCGGCGAAGCGCTGCTCGCCGAGGGCAAGCGCCGTGACGCGGAACAGGCGCTCGTCCGGGTGGTACGCTTCGATCAGGAGCGGCCCGCCGCGCTCTTTCGGCTGGGCGAGCTCACAGCCGAGTCGGGCCGCTACCGCGAGGCGCTCGGCTATTGGCGCCGCCTCATCGAGGCGGCGCCGGATAGCGAGTATGCCGCTCGCGCCCGGGTGCAGGCGCGTGTCGCGTTGGGGATGGGTAGTGCATTTGAGAGTCAAGCTGCAGGGAGCGGTGCCTGATGCCGATCGAAGGCTCGCTGCGTGAGTTCGCGCTGACCGACATCTTCCAGCTGCTTCACCTGTCCCGGAAGACGGGTGAGCTGAGGATCGTGCGCGAGCCATCGGGGAGCACCGGGCTAGTGATATTCAACTGCGGCACTGTCGTGGGAACGATCCTCGACGAAGCCAGTCCGCGCCTTGGATACATGTTGCTGAATGCGGGTAAGATCACGGAGGCGGACCTTCACAGGGCCGACCAGCTCCATTCGGAGGATCCGAGCCGCTCCTGGACCGATATCCTAGAGTCGATGGAGGTCGTCGAGTCCTCGGAGATGGGTAGGTTCATCCGGTTCCAGGTCGAGGAAACCGCCTACGAGATCCTGGGCTGGGAGGACGGCAAGTTCTCTTTTGAGGAGCGCGATGTCGACGACGCGGAGTGCGTCACCTTAATTCCGGTCGAATCGATCTTGATGGAAGGGGCCCGCCGGGCGGATGAGATGTCGGCGCTGGCTACCACGATCGAGAGCCCAACAGCCGTACCGCGCTTGTCCGATACGGCCGGCGAGGGCGGCATGCTCGATCTGGCGCCCGAGGAATGGGAGGTCCTCGGTCGCATCGATGGCGCGAGCGACGTCAAGTCGATCGCCTGGAGTTTGGGACGTAACGAAGTCGATGTCAGTAAGGTCTTGTCGAAGCTGGCGGAACTGAGCCTGGTCGAGATTGGCGATGAGGAGGAGATCGCCCGCACCAGACCACCGCACGAAGTAGCCCTCGATCAGGCGGAGAGTTTGTTGGAGCGAGACGAGGTGCGCGAGGCACGGCGCCGTATCACGTCGGTGCTGAAGCGACACCCCGATGAACCGCGCGCGCACCTGCTCACCGCCAGGGCGCTGGAGCGATCCGGCGACTGGCTCGGTGCCACTGAGGCATATGAGAAGACCCTGGGCATCGACCCCTTGGCCGTCGAAGCTCGACAGCGGTTGGGCCTGGTGCGGCTGAGACTGGGAGACATCGAGGGTGCGGCACGTGAGTGGACGGCATACCTGCGAATGGCGCCGGATTCCGCTGACAAGAGAACTGTCGAACGGGCGATAAACGCCGTGCGCGAACTGCAGATCGTATTGGGCGAATTCGATGGACGGGAAGACCCGTAGATCGCTGCAGAGTCTGAGCGAAGAGGTCGCCACGAACCCGAACTCGACGGCGTTTGTGGAGTTGGCCGCTGCGTACCGGGAGCGTGGCGATACCGAACGCGCTCTGCGGCTCTGCCTGCGCGGTCTCCAGCGTCATCCGACTCACGTCGAGGCCCACTTCGAACTTGGCCTGATATACGAGGCGCGTGGCGAGCGAGAGCTGGCGCTGGACGAGTGGGGGATTGTGCGACAGTTGGCGCCGGACCACGTGGCCTCGCGCCTGGTGCTGATCCGGCTCTATCTGGACGAGAAACGCTACGTCGACGCGGAGATCGAGCTGAAGGCGGCCCGGGAACTCGCCCCCGCCGACAGCACTGTGGCCGAGCTGTGGCAGGCGCTCCATGCCGCGCAACGTGCCGTAGCCCCTGGCTCGGCTGACGGCGCCGCGTCCGCCGATCTCTTCGCCGCCCTCGAGAAGGAGCAGCCGGGAACGCTTGGGATCATGCTGGTCGGCGGAGACGGTCAACTGTTGGAGGGTCGAATGACGCGGCGGGGTGCTGAGTCAGATCGGATGCTCGGCGTGACCCTGAGCGGCGCCAAGTCAGAGGCGACCCGCGTCGCATCTCATCTCGGCCTGGGCGAGCTGCAGGGGATGATCATCGAGAGCGCGGTGGCCCGGCTCACCGTATCCCCCGTGGTAGGCGGGATTGTGATCGTGGCGACTCGCACTGAGGTCCCGGCCGGGCAGGCGGCCCGGCTCGTGCAGCGCGCCCGGGAGATCGCCGAGGCTCATCTGGGCAATAAGGAGAGATGAGGACTCCGTACGAGAATCTGCTGGCTGGAGTGATGCGGTCGCCTGGCGTCCGTGGCGCCCTTGTGGTCGCGGTGCGAGACGGCCTGGTGGTTGACGGCCGCGTGCACGTCGGCGTTGAGGGGGAAGCGGTGGCGGCGCTCGCCGCTTCGCTGTACCGCCGCGCTTGTCGCGCGACCGGCGCCGCCGAGGGCAAGGGTCGCTTCGTCGAGTTGGAGGCGGATGGCGGCCGCATCATGATCGCCGGCAAGAATGACCTGGCTATTATGGCGGTTCTCCAGCGGCGAGCGAACGCGGGCCGGGTGCGGGTGGCAGTGCAGCGGGCCGCTGATGATCTGGCGGCGATGGAGGGGCAGGCGTAGATGAAGCGCCTGGAAATCAAGCAGATACAGGATGCCTTCGATGAGCCGCTGGGAGAGTTCGTGCGCGAGTCGGGCGTGAGATTGGCCGTGCTGATCAATCGCAGCGGCCAGGTCCTTGCGCAGCACGGCTTTGACAAGGTCTTTGACCTCGTCGGCGTCGCATCGCTCGCCGCCGGTATTAACGCATCGAGCCGCGCCCTCGCAAATCAGCTCGGCGAAGAGCGATTCGAGCATCTGCACCATGCAGGACGGGCGCGGCAGCTGTTTCTCGGCCATTTCGACTCGGCCGCGGGACAACTCATGCTCGTAGCAGTGTTCGACGATCGCTCTTCTATAGGTCTGGTCCGATTGTTCTTCGAGCGGTTCGTCGGCGGTATTCGTCGACTACCATCCATGGATGCATCGCGTACGACGGTCAGCGCAGCGGAGTTCGAAGCGGAGCTCGAGACGAGCCTCGACAGGTTCTTTCAAGATTTGATAGGCGGCTGACGATGTCCCTCGTGAACTACGCAACACGAGAGATAACGTGCAAGATCGTTTACTATGGCCCCGGACGGTCTGGTAAGACGACCAATTTGCAGTACATCCATAGTCGCGTCCCCTGGGACCGAAAGGGCGAGATGGTCTCGCTCGCAACGGAAGCGGACAGGACTCTCTTCTTCGACTTCCTTCCGCTGGAGCTCGGCAAAATCTCCGGGTTCACGACGCGCTTCCAGCTGTACACCGTGCCGGGTCAAGTCTACTACAACGCGACGCGCAGGCTCGTTCTACAGGGAGCCGACGGAGTCGTCTTTGTCGCCGACAGCCAGAAAGCGCAGATCGATGGGAATGTCGAATCGTTCCGCAACCTACACGAGAACCTCCTCGAGCACGGGATCGACATCCGTGATATCCCGGTGGTGATACAGTACAACAAGCGCGACCTTCCCAATGTCTTCAGCATCGAGCAACTGGAGGAGGAACTGAACTTCAGGAATGTGCCGAGTCATCCGGCGTCGGCTCTCCTAGGAGAGGGTGTGTTTGATACCCTGAGGTCGGCGAGCGAGGGCGTTCTGAAGAAGCTGGCGAGGAAACTCGAGACCTCGGCTACGGACACGAGGGGAGAGCCACGGTGAGCACTGCCATCGATCCGTCACTGACCTTCGATAACTTCGTGGTCGGGCAGGAGAATCGCCTGGCATGTGAGGCCGCACGCACCGCCTCTGAGTCGCCGGGCTCCGCCTACAACCCGCTGTTCATGTACAGCGACACGGGTCTCGGCAAGACCCATCTGCTGATCGCACTCGCCAATCGTGCCAAGGAGGTTCAGCCGGAGTTGGAAGTCGTTTATGCGCCGCTCGAGCAGCTCATGCGGACGCTGTCCAGTACCGACGACTCCGACTCGTTTTACAGAGATGCGGATGTCCTGCTCATCGACGACCTGCAGTTCATCGGTCACCACAGCCAGAGCCACCAGATACTCTTCCATCTCCTAGACCATCTGCTGTTGACGGGTAAGCAGGTGGCGCTTGCCTGCGACCGACCGCCGTTGGAGCTGGGAGAGCTCGATGACCGCCTGCTGTCTCGTTTCAGTGGTGGGCTAGTCGTCGACATAGGGCGGCCGACACTAGAAACGCGGCGGGCGATCCTCGAGCTTCGTCTGTCTTCAATTGGTGAGGACCTCAGATCTGAAGTCGTCGAGGCGATCGCGCGCCGCGCGATCGAAAACGTTCGCCAGTTGAATGGAGCGCTGAACAGGGTGCTGGCGGCGCAGAAATCGGAGGGACGCGAAGTCGAGGCCGATGAGGTGGATCGCTTGCTCGCCGATGTCGTCTCGGATGCCGATATGCCGTGGCTCGCGGAAGCTGCCGGGCGTACGAGAGCCGAGTTCGAAGATTTTCTCACAGACGTCTCCAGCGCGGTTGAGGAGGCGCTCGGCTCTCCGAAGTGGCGTGAAGATCTCGCGCGGGCGATCCTGAGGTGGGAGGGCGAAGGATACGTCACGAGCCGGCTCGAGTCTTATCTCGAAGGCGACGAGACCGTCGACGCCGAGCAGGTGGTTGCCGCCTACGAGCGTGATGTCACTACGCTGAAATCGATCGAGGAAGAGCTGAATCGGCTAGACGCTGAGGTCCCGGAGGGTCTGTCCCTGCGGGACCCAGAGCGAATCGAGCAGGCTCGCCAGCTGCTGGAAGACGCGCGCCGCACCAACTTGGCCGTCGACGATTTCTTCTTCGACAAGGAGAAGGTCGTTTGGGATTGGCCGGTCATAGAGGAGCAGCTCATGGAGGGTTGGAGCGATGGCCATTAAGGGCAGCCTAAAAGAAGCTAGCCTGCCCGATGTCCTCCAGCTCCTTACCATGGGAGGCAAGACGGGCTGTTTGTCGGTTACTGACCGGCAGAGCTTCGGCTACATCTACTTCGAGGAAGGCCGGATCATTTACGCCTCGCTCCTCAACAGGCGCGACCGAATCGGGGACATCCTCGTTCGCGAGACCGTGATTACCCGCGAGCAGTTGGACGCAGCGATCGAGGAGCAGAGTACCGCCCGCGATGGCCGGCGGCTGGGCGAGATCCTGAAGGACAGCGGGTATATCGAGCAGGCAACGTTGCATAAGTGGGTGCGCTATCAGATCGAGGAGGCGGTATACCACCTGTTCACCTGGAGCCAGGGCACCTTCTACTTCGAGCCGGGCCAGCGCCCCGAGCGGGAACAGATATTGGTCTCGATCGACCCCGAAAGCCTGCTCCTCGAGGGAGCCCGACGAGTGGACGAGTGGAGCCAGATAGAAAAGAAAGTCTCCTCGCTGGAGCTGGTCTTTTCACTGCACCCTGAGCGGTCGGCAGCGATATCTTCGCTCAATCTCACCGACGAACAACAGAAGATTCTCCCATTCCTCGATGGTAAGCACAGCGGTTGGGACGTCATAGAGGAGACGGCGCTGGGTGAGTTCGAGGTGGGGAAGGCGCTTTTCGGTCTGGTCACGGCGGGACTGGTGCGCAGGGTTGGCAAGCGCGAGCGGAAGTCTCCCAGGGCCGAGGCTCGGGCCAGGGTGGATGAGCACCGTAACCTGGGGGTGGCGTTCTACAGGACCGGAATGTACGACGAGGCGGTGCGCGAGTTGAGGCAGGTGCTCGAGCTCGAGCCCGAGGCTCTGGATGCAGAGTTCTTTCTCGGGCTCGTGTCGCTTCGCCGCGGCGACCTCGAGGCGGCCGAGAAGAAGTTCACCGAGATCATGGAACGCGGTGCGGTCCAACCCGCGGTATACAACGACCTGGCACTCGTGCTGGCCGGCCAGGGCAAGCTCGTACAGGCGGCGGCGTTGCTCGACGAGGGCCTGGAAGAAACGAAAGCGCACCCGAAGCTCCTGCTGACGAAGGCAGTGTGTCAGTTGAAGCTGGGCGATTCCGCGGCCTGCAAGAACACACTCGACGGTTTCGCAGCGGGCGCGAGCAGTGAGTTACCGCCTCTGTACTACTCGACGCGCGCACTGGCCGAGGCGATGTCCGCCGACTTGGAATCGGCGGCTGAGGTGGCGGCTGAGGGGGTCGAGCGACACCCGGGCTCAGCCGCGCTTGCCAACAACGCGGGTGTGATAATGGAGAGGAAGGGCGACCTGGAGAGCGCCCGGGAGCTGTTCGAGAAGGCCTTCGAGCAGGACTCGGGACTCCCACAGGCGTCCAAGAATCTGGGTGACCTTCTGTATCGGGAAGGCCTGTACGACAAAGCGGCGGAGGCCTACAAGCGGGCGCTGCGCGCCAACCCGAATCTCGGGGACGACGTGTACGCCAAGCTGGGCAACGTCTACTACAAGGGGCGCGATCGCGAGAAGGCTGTTGAGATGTGGAGGCGAGCGCTCGAGATCAACCCCGCCAACGAGGTTGTACGCACGAACTTGGAATTCGTGAAGGGCGATGCCGGCGACGGGTGATGATGCCGCGTATGCTGCGCTGTTCGCGAAGATCGAGCGTGAGCGGGGGTTTCGTGGGAAACTCTACCGGCAGAAGTGCCTGCGCCGCAGGGTGGGCGTGCGGATGCGCGCCCGCGGTCTCACGAGCGTCGACGACTACTCGGCGCTGCTCGATACCGATCCCGCCGAATACGATTGGCTTCTGCGCGTCCTGACCATCAACGTCAGCAAGTTCTTCCGCAACAAGGAGACGTGGGACGTCATCGGCAGCGAGTTACTTCCAGACCTGCTGGACCGGGGAGAGCCGCTTCTGATGTGGAGCGCCGGGTCGGCGGCGGGAGAGGAGGCATACAGCCTGGCCATACTGGTGCGGGAGCAGCTTACGGACCGCGGGTGGGGCGGATTGAACGGTGTGCGAATCATCGGGACCGATATCGATGAGGGTAGTCTCGAGCTCGCTCGCTCGGCAGAGTACCCGGAGGTCGCCCTGTCCGAGACGCCGGAGGAGATTCGGCGGCGCTGGTTCAATCCCGGGTCCGTGAACCGGCTAAAGGACCCGATACGTTCTATGGTGGAATTCAGCAATCTCGACATCCTGGAGAGCCGCCCGGATTTCGAAGCGGATCTCATCCTGTGCCGTAACCTCCTCATCTACCTGGACCGGCCCGCCCAGGGCCGTGTGTTCGAGACGTTTATCGACGTATTGCGATCGGGGGGCTACCTCGTGTTGGGCCGGGTGGAGATGCTGGCCCGGGAGGTGAAGGCGAGCTTCGAAGTCGTTAACGCGCGAGAGAGGATATACCGGCGACGGTGAGGATCTTCGTTCCGATGGGCGATCGTCGCGTTGGGCAGGGCAGAGGGACGCTATCGATCACAGGCCTCGGCTCTTGTGTCGCGATCATATTGTACGATGAGACGAGTCATGTGGGAGGCTTGGCACACGTGCTCCTGCCGGACCCCTCGTTCTCGAAGCGTGACCGATGCTGGCTTTTTGTGACGGAGGCCGTCCCGGCGTTGCTGGATGAACTGGAAGAAGCCGGGGCCGAGCGCGGTCGCCTGACCGCGCGGCTGGTCGGTGGTGCTGCCATGTTCCAGGATCTGGCGCCGCAGGAGATGCCGAACATCGGTCAGCGCAACATCTCTGCGGCGCGTAAGGTGCTTGCTCGGGTCGGAATCCCCATCGTCGCTGAGGACGTGGGTGGCGGATCCGGCCGCTCGATCGATTTCGACTTGTCGAACGGTCGCATCAGGGTCTCCTCGCAGGGGAAGAACCGTGTCGAGATCTGACCTCGGCGTATCCGGCACCACCGTGCTGGTGGTCGACGACAGCGTGTTCATGCGGCGCATGATCTCTGATATGATCGATCGCTTCCCCGGATTCCACGTCGCCGGTGTTGCCGCCGATGGCGAAGAGGCTTTGCGGCGCATAGAAGAGCTCGACCCCGACGTGGTCACGCTTGATATCGAGATGCCGCGGCTCGATGGGTTCGGTGTGCTCGAGCGCGTAATGTCATCACGACCGCGGCCCGTGGTGGTCTTCTCGGCATACACCGATACCGGGTCGGCTGCAGCGCTGCGGGCGCTCGATCTCGGCGCGGTCGACTTCGTGGCCAAGCCGTCGGGGCCGATCTCCTTCGACCTCGGCCGGGTGGAAGTGCGGCTCTATGAGGCTCTGCGGGCTGCCGTCGTTGCGGATGTCGGAGCGCTGACCGCCGAGCGGGCGGTGGAGGCCGAACCCATCGCCGCGCCGAAGATCGGTGGTGAGGCAGCGGTGGCCATTGCCGCTTCCACCGGGGGACCGCGGGCGCTCTCACATGTTCTCCGCGCGTTGCCTGCCAACCTGGGGGCTGCTGTGCTTATCGTGCAGCACATGCCGCCGGGGTTCACGTCGACGCTGGCGGCACGCTTGAGCGGCGTGGCGTCGCTGCCTGTATTGGAGGCGAGCGGAGGCGAGACCGTTGTGCCGGACACGGTCTGGATCGCTCCAGGCGACTTCCATATGCGGGTAAGACGGATCGATGGGGAAGTAAAGATCACGCTCGACCAACGCGAGTCGATGTGGGGTACGCGCCCGGCCGCCGATGCGCTCTTTCCGAGCGTCGCCGAGGCCTTTGGCGGGTGCTCGGTAGGCGTGGTGCTGACCGGTATGGGACGCGACGGCGCGAATGGTCTAGCGGCCATCCGTGCGAGTGGCGGTCGAACGATAGCGCAGGATCGCGCGACGAGTGTGGTCTATGGGATGCCCGGTCGGGCCGTGGAGCAGGGGGCGGCTGAACACGTAGTCTCCTTGGACGGGATCCCCGGTGCCATCGTCGAGTGTCTCGGCGAGTTGCCGGCCCCGGGCTTTCGCGCGAGCCAATGAACAATCTTATTACGTTTCGATTAGGCGATTCGCGGTTTGCGATCCCGGCCGATGTGGTGACCGAGATCGTCGAGACCGGCCCGATCGAGCATCGTCTCCCAGGCGACGATGGTGCTCGAGTCGGGCTGGCCCGCGTGCGCGATCGCTGGATACCCGTGGTTGAGCTCGCCAGTGCGATCCGCGGGGTACCGAGTTTGGATCCTGAAGCGCGAGACGCTTTGCTGTTGGTGCTGGGTCGGCAGCAGGGCCAGTTGGGCCTGCGAGTTCAAGGCCCCAGCGAGGTAGTCGAGGGAAGTGGGACCCCACTCCCGCGTGACCGCTCGGAAGAATTGCTCGAACTGGACGGGGAGATGGTCCGGTATGTGGACCCTGCAGCGCTTGTCGCTTCTCGGGCTGAGCTGCTGGGAGAGAAGGGAGAACCCATGGAGGATAGACACGCGGCCGCCGAGCCGCTTCGCGTGGTGAGGTTCCAACTCGGCGACGAGGAGTTCGGTGTCGATGTGATGAACGTCTTCGAGGTCATTCCGGTGCCGGATGTGCGGCCTGTGCCCCAAGCGCCCGAGTTCGTCGAAGGTGTGGTGGATGTCCGCGACTCGATTATCCCGGTCATCGACATGCGCAAGCGCTTCAGCCTGCCGGAGAGAAAGGCCGGTGACCCCAGCCGGCTGGTGATCGTCGCCATTGGGGAGGCCCGGGCCGGACTCGTCGTCGATACGGTCCCCGGCGTAGTCCCGTTGGCAGAAAGCGCGGTGAGCCCACCGCCTGATTTCTTCCGCGGCCTTGCAGGACGGTATCTCGAAGGCCTCGCCAAGGACGATGACCGCTTGATCATCATGCTCAACGTCGGCGAGATCCTCAGTTCTAAGGAGAGAATAGCGCTCGAGAAGATGGTCGATTCCGCGAAGCAAGCCGCCGGGGAAGCCGGGCCTGCCGCCCGCCCCAAACGCAAGAAGCGCGCTCCGCAGCGCAAGAAGAAGAAGTCGGGCAGTTGAACGGCGGCGACCCAATTACATCACTGCTTGGCCGATACCGCGAGCTGGAAGACGCTCTGGCGCATGCCCAGAGTATTGCGGAGACTGCCCGACTGGGTTCGGCGGCCTCGGAACTCCTCTGCACCCTACAGCAGCTGGAGGGGCGATTGGCGGAGCTTCGTGAGAAGCTACGCCAGTTGATGGATCGCCACGGTATTCTGCCCGGGCCACCTGTGGGAGCGATGGGCCTTCCGCCCGCGGTGCCCGATCCGCGGAGTGAACTGGGCGGCGGCTACATAGATAAAGGGTGGAAGCTCATTGGCTCTGGGGACTACGATGGCGCGGTCGAGGCGTTGAAGCGGGCGCTCGAACTGGCGCCGGACGATCCCGGCGTCCTATCGTCCCTGGGCTGGGCGCAGACGATATCGCAGGAGTACGACGAAGCGCTGGCTACCTACCACCATTTGCTGGTGGTTCGCCCGGAGGACACGCTGGCCCGCGTCAACCTGGGGTTCATTTGCCTGAGGAAAGGGATCTACGGAGAGGCGATAGAGCATCTCTCGAAGGCGATTCGCAGCTCGCCCGATCTGAGGACACGTCTCTATGGTCGCTATTATCTCGGCCTCGTCTACATGGCTCGCGAGATGTACGGCGACGCCGAGTCGTTCCTGCACGAGGCTGTGGAGCTCGATCCGACGATGAGCGAGGCGTTCTTCCAGCTCGGGCGAGCGCGCTACCTGGCTGGCCGGAAGGCGGAGGCGGTCTCGGCTTGGAAGGACGGGGCCGCGGCGCCGCACGGCGACTTCTGGGCAAGCCGCTGTGGCGAGGCGGCGCGGGCCACCGAATCCGGTGCCCAACCGTTGCTCGACTGACGCTCGGCCTCACACTCCTCATCCTCGGAGTCGTACAGCCGGCGCACACCGGCCAAGCCCCTCCCCAAGGTGAGATCCGTACAGGTTCCCTCGTCTTTCGATATTGGCCTGGCCAGGGGGCCGCGGCTGAGGCGCTCGCCGACGGGGTAGCGGCCACGCCGCCACTTCCCGGGCTCCCGTCGGATATCCTCGACACGGGTGAGATCGTCGTCTTCCTGGCGCCGAACCAGGCGACGTTCGACTCGTTGGCACCCGGCGCCCCAGACTGGAGCGGCGGTCTGGCCTTCCCGGAAAGCGACCGGATCGTGCTGCCGATGTTCGCTCCGCGGGCCGGCGGGAGACCGCTGGCGACCGTGTTGCGACACGAACTGGCTCATGTCGCCCTCACCCGGCACCTCGGCTCGTCGGTGCCGCGCTGGTTCCATGAGGGCTACGCCCAGCTGGCGTCCGGAAGCTGGAATGCGAACAACGCGTGGGCACTGCGCTTCGCCATTCTCCAGGGCAGGCTAGAGTCACTGGAGTCACTGAGCCTCGATTTCGCCCGCGGCCGCCTCAGCGCCGATCATGCCTATCTCCTCTCCTTCACGGCCGTCGAGTTTCTGCACAGGCTGGGCGGCCCCGATGGGTTCGCCCGGCTGCTGGAACGCTGGCGCGAGATGGGTGACCTCGACCCGGCCCTCCGACGAACCTATGGCCTGACCCTGGGGCAATTCGAGCGCCTCTGGCGCAGAGACGTCGGCCGGCGTTTCGGCTGGCTTCTCGTCCTGGCTCAAGCGGCCGTCTTCTGGACCGTCCTGACGATCCTTTTGCTGGTTCTGGGGTATTGGAAGAAGAAGCGAACCCGCAAAAAACTGGAGGCGCTCGAGGCTGCGGTGGCGGCCCGCGAAGTTACGGCCCGCCTTGAGGCTACGGCAGAACCCGGCCCGGAAGGGTGGGGGCGCGACGTGATTGACGAGGTTGGTGGAAACGAATAGCTTTTGGCGGTTCAAGACCCGAAATCACCGAAGCTAGGAGACGCGGGCCGCACGCGGCCCGCAGAGCATATAGGGTGGAGGACTAGAGCAGCGTGTCAGCCAGAGGGGCGGTGGATGGGCCTCGGGCCCTCCAGTTCACGCGACTGAATTGGGCGTTACTTGCAGCCGCGGCCGTGCTGATCGTCGTCGGCTACGTGGCGCTCGCCAGCAGTTCGCCGGTCCTCTCGACCGTCGTCGCGCCGCTTCTCCTGGTAGCGGCCTACGTGGTCCTGATACCGCTGGGGCTCATCCTCTGAGGAGCGGCCGGTTGACGACGCGTCGGGCCGGCCATATCCTCCCGGCTTAGCTCCGTGGGATCGGGCGCGTAGCTCAGCTGGCAAGAGCGCTGCCCTTACAAGGCAGAGGCCCCTGGTTCGAGTCCAGGCGCGCCCATCGCGGCGATCGTAGGCGCGGGCGGATGCCCGCTGTTGTAACCCAAGTGGGGGGTAAGCCCATGAAGTCTGGCATTGTCAGGTGCGGAGCTGCGGCCCTTTGGCCGCTGGCAGGGTTGATGCTGATGGCATCCCTGTCTGTTCCCGCGGCCCGAGACGCATACGCGCAGGAGCCCGGTGGGCGCTACCGCGTCCTCGTAATCCCTTTTGAGTCCAGAGCGCTGGACCGGAGATTCGGCGACAAGGTTGCGGACGAGATCCGCGAGCGCCTCAAGGATTTCCCCACGCACGCCCCCGTCGAAGAAAAGGACTTCAACCGCGCCCTGAAGCAGTACGACCTGGAGGATGAAGAGCTGAACGTGATCAGAGCGAGGCAGCTCGCCAACCTGATGGGCGCCCAGGTTCTCTACTTCGCCACCCTGGTGGGGGTGGACGGTGTCTTCGAAGTCAACGGCGTCTTTATCGACGTCCGCACCGGCGACGAAGTGCCCGTGCCGCCCGTCCGCGTCAGCGACAGAAGCAACGAGTCGGTGGACAGGGTGGGTCGGTGGACAGGGTGGTAGACGTCACTATCCAGGCTTTCGAGGAGCAGGTCCGATTCGTCCGCGCTCAGCAGTTCTGTGCTGAGTACGTGGAGAGCCACCAGCTGGAAAGCGCGCTTCGGAACTGCGACGAAGCCCTCGAGATCAACCCGAACAGCGTGCACGTA
>JBDHHM010000007.1:0-23505 GCA_039589355.1 Gemmatimonadota bacterium
AGATCGTGAAGTTCTCGCGGCCATCGCCGCGGAAGAACTCCAGCCAGCGTTCGACGTCGTCATTCATGGTGATCGGGATGTCCCAGGTCGGGATCCCGGATTCCACCGCGCCGCCGTGCTCGTCGCTTGGCTCCCGGACTTCCTCCTCGACCTCGGTCTCGGCCAAACTCGTGGCGCTCTCCTCCACCTGCGCGATCAACAGGCTGAGGCTGTCCTCGACCACCGACGTGCCAGCTTCTTCCTCGTGGACCGTAGGCTGCGGGTCGGCTGCCCCGGAGGGCGTCGTCGCGCACGCCGCCGTCAGCGCCGCTATCGCTGCGATCTCTATGGTCCGCCAACCCGGCCGTCTCAAACCCTGCCCTCCATTAGCTCGTCCAGCGTGCTCAGAAACAGCCTCACGTTCTCTTCCCGGCACGTCTCCCCCATCAGCCCCAGGAAGGAAGGATCGAGGTGACCGACCGTGGGTCGCGCCATCGCCAGCAGCACACGAGGGCTTACGTTCGACGGCCCCGGGGCCCATCAGGACCCGTCGCGGCGGCTCAAAGGGCGGATACTGAGCAGTCATACGCTCTCAGGTAATCACTGGTCGGGGGGAAAGACACGCCAAAGCTCTGACGCTCCAACGTGTTCTATTCGCCAATCGACAGGAAGTTCCCCAGGACGCGGTTGGTCGCGTTGAGGACTGCACGCGCAACACCCTGAGGTACGCCGCCTTCCTGTGATGGCGCCGTCCCGATCAGGCGCCGGTCTCCCCCCGTCTCCGGATCGACCACACCCAGCGCGACAATCGCCACCGAGTCGTCGAACGCCTTTACCGATTTCACCCCTATGAGCCGGAAGTTCATCTGGCCGCCGAGCAGCTTGTGCAGCGCATCGAGTGTCGCCTCCGCACAGACCCGCAGGTCGACGGCACCCCGTCCATGACCCTCCGCCCTGCCGCGATACTCGACGGCCTTCCACTCCAGAGCGATCTCGGCGTGCGCCCGCGTGTCTGCGCCGTGCGCCAACTGCGCATCGACCAGCCTGACGCGCTCTCGCTGACGTCCTTCCTGCCAGGGTGTGCTCATGACCGCTCCGGAGGGGCTGTGCCGCCCACGAACGCTGTTCTGCGGCGGGGGGGAGCCAGCCGGCCACAGAGGTCAGCTAGCGGACAGAAGATAGAGCCCCTATCTGCGCCGGTCAACGTATCTGGTGGTCCGCTCAGAGGTTGTAGTTGGGTGCCTCGCGGGTGATCGTAACGTCGTGTGGGTGCGATTCCCGCAGCCCGCCAGCGGTGATACGGACGAAGCGGGCGTTTTGCTGCAACTCATCGATCGTGGCTGCGCCGCAGTAGCCCATGCCGCTACGCAGCCCACCGACGAGCTGGTAGAGTACATCGGCGACGGGTCCCTTGTAAGGCACGCGACCCTCGATCCCTTCGGGCACGAGCTTCAGGCCGTCGAACTCGCCATCCTGAAGATAGCGATCGGCGGAGCCTTCCTGCATCGCGGAGAGCGAGCCCATGCCGCGGATCACCTTGAAGCGCCGGCCCTCGAGCAGGAACGATTCGCCGGGGCTCTCATCGGTGCCGGCGAGCATGGAACCCATCATCACCGTCGCCGCGCCGGCGCCTATCGCTTTGACGATGTCGCCGGAGTACTTCACGCCTCCGTCGGCGATGACCGGGACCTTTCCATCGCACCCCTCGACGGCGGCCATGATCGCCGTCAGCTGAGGCACGCCGACGCCGGTGACGACACGAGTCGTACAGATCGAGCCGGGCCCAACGCCCACCTTGATCGCGTCGGCGCCGCGCTCGATCAGCGCCTCGGCGCCCTCACGCGAGGCGACGTTGCCGGCGATCAGCTCGACGTCCGGAAAGCGCTCCTTAAAGTTGGCGACCGCATCGAGGACGCCCTCTGAATGCCCGTGAGCGCTATCGATGACCAGCACATCGACGCCGGCGCCGACCAACTCGGCGGCCCGCTCCAGGTCCGTGCCGCTCGTTCCGACGGCGGCGCCGACCCTCAGGCGTCCGCGCTCGTCCTTGGCAGCAATTGGGAACTGGCGACGCTTGAAGATGTCCTTGACCGTGATCAACCCCTTCAGGTACCCCGTCTCATCAACCACCGGCAGCTTCTCGATTTTGTGCTCGTGAAGCATCTGCTCCGCCTCGTCGAGCGAGGTACCCACCGGGGCAGTGATCAGCCTGTCGCGGGTCATCACGTCGGCGATCGGCCGATCGAGGTCCGTCTCGAACTGGAGGTCCCGGTTCGTGACGATACCGACCAATCGTCCGTCGTCTTCGACGATCGGCACCCCGCTGATCGAGAACTGCCTCATCAGCCTGTGCGCGTCGCGCAGCGAAGCCTCAGGGGCGAGGGTGATGGGATCGAGGATCATGCCGCTCTCCGATCGCTTCACCCGATCGACCTGGGCGGCCTGCAGGTCGACAACCATGTTCTTGTGCACGATGCCGATCCCACCCTGGCGGGCTATGGCAATGGCCATCTCCGCTTCGGTCACAGTGTCCATCGCGGCGGAGACCAGCGGGATGTTGAGCTGGAGGTTCCGTGTGAGCCGCGTCGAGACATCGACGGCTCGGGGATGGACTACCGAGCGGCGCGGCAGCAACAGAACGTCGTCGAACGTCAAAGCCTCGGGAAGCTCTTTGTCTTTCTTCATCGGCGCACGTACCCTGACCTAAGAACGAGCCCGGGCCGCGCGACGTCCCGCGCACCCGGGCAGTGTATTCGCTTCAGCACGCTCCATAGCTGAAGATATGCGGCCGCTCAACAGAGTGTCAACGGGCCTCCGCGCCTTCGGCGAGCCTCTCACGTACCGGTGCCGGCAGCCGGCGCGCCAGGTCCTCCAGGCTGCCGCAGAGATCGACGATGACATCCTCGGGCCCGTCCCAATGGGCCAGCACCAACTCCGCCCCGGCATTCGTGATCAGCCGGTCGATCGCCAGCGCTAGAATGAACAGGTCGTCCAGCTGGCCGATAATCGGCAGGAAGTCCGGGATCAGGTCGATGGGGATCAGCGTGTACGCGATGGCCGCCGCCAACAGCCCCTTGTCCGCGCCCGAGACCCTCGGGTCGCGGAGCAACCGCGTGAGCAGCAGGAGGAACCGGGGTATCCCGGCGAGCAGATCTCGGATCCTGGCCCGTGTTGCCATCGCCTAGTCGACGACGATCTTGGTGGGCCGGTCGTCGGAGTCGTCGTCGTCCGGCAGTTCCTTGTCCCCTTTGCGCCCGACCTTCTCGATCTCGTCCGCCAGCCCGCGGGCCGTCCTCGCCGCCGTGCCCACCGCACGATCGACCATGCTGAGCGCGCCCATAACACCCTTCAGCGCCCAAGGGGCCGCACGTCGCGCACGTAGTTTGTCCTGGATCCCCTCCGCGAACTTCTGCATCCGGTCCGGCTCCTCGGTCGCCTCTTCGGCGTATTTCCCCTCGAGGAACTCGATATAGTCCAGGACCTGGTAGAGCTGCTCGTCCGGCAACGACTCCAGCTTACGCCAGACCCGGCGGCGCAGGAATCTATCCACCATCTTCAGATCTCCTCTTCCGATCCCACGGGTACTACAGCTGCCACGTTCACCTCGAACGGTACCGGGAGCTCGGCCGGACCCAGACGGATCTCCACGTTCAACAGAGTGCCTCCCAGCCACGCCGCCCGCGCCACATCGCATGCCTCAGCGTAACCGCACTCGACTTCCCACGGCATCTCCAGGCGGGCGGCTGCGAGCACATCGAAGACCTCGAGACTGCGTCGACCCGCAGCCCACCCCAGCCAGATGGCAAGATAGCGACCTGCCGGCGCCCAGAGCACTGTGTCCGGCATCGCTCCCGACCAGCGTCCCAGGACGCTGACGGCCGGCTCACCGAGACCCACGACACCGGCACAAGTGCCGGGCCCGCTCGTCGCCCAGGCCGCCCAAGCTGTGTCTGCGGCAAGGTCGAGACGCTGAAAGCGCACCTTGCCCAGCTCTGGGATCTCCGCGGCGCACTCCTCCAGAGTGTCCGCCGCAGACTCTCCCGCGCCGGGAAGCACGGCCACCGCCACGAGCGATTCCCCCTCGCTGCGGTAGAGGGCACCGCCGGCGATGGCATAGGGTCCCGCCCGCTCGAGGGCGACGGCCGGCTGCTCATCACGCAGCGCCGGCAGCTCTCGCTCCTCGCCTTCACACCCCGCGCACAGAGCGACGGCCAGCGCGCTCGCAGCTAGTGCTCTCAGGCTCTCCAGACGCAATAGGCAAAGATATGGTTTCGCGCCCCTCACGGGACACCCGGGTAGGTGTCCCACCCTACACCGAATAGTACCGAGTCGCGGGGCAGGTTCGCTAGGAGTCAGCGGGTGCTCACTCCGCGCGCGCGGTCGGTCGGAGGTGGGAGAACCACTCGCTCCGGGCTCGCGCCACCTCCAGAAAGCGGTCCAAGACTACGTGGTGCGCTCGCGACCTCCGCGAGGTGGTTCCCACCTCCTCCCTAGTCCAAGGCCGTTCCGAGCAGCGAAGACCGGGCGAGTCGCGCATCCGCGAGCCTCTCCCGAAGTTGAGTGACGTCGGCGGCGAGAGCTCCCTTCAGATCGCTCAGCTGCCCGATGACCGCCTCGATCGCCTGTCCCAGGTTGTCTGCGTTGTCTGCAAGCATCTGGGCGGTCATCAGCGGGTCGCCGTCGGCGAGACGGCTCGCGCTCATGAACCCGGGTCCGGCCAGCAATTCTCCTTCCGCGCCAAGCGCTCCTGCCGCCAACTCTACCAGCCCTACCGCCAGCACGGCCGGCAGATGCGATGTCGTGGCCACCATCTCATCGTGACTTACCGCGTCCACGTGTACAGGCTCGGCGCCGGTTGCCCGCACCAGCATCTCTACACGACGCAGCGCTTCTTCGTCCGTCCGGTCACTCGGGACCAGCGCCCACCGCGTGCCGCGGAAGAGCTCGGCGGCCGCAGCGGACGCGCCGGACGCGGTACGGCCCGTCATCGGATGCCCGCCTACGGCACGTACGCCCTCGGGCAATCGACCCATAGCCGCTACGATCCTGCGCTTCGTGCTGCCGACGTCGGTAATCACCGTTCCCGGACTGAGCGCTTCTCCATATGAGTCGATGACCTTCACGACCTCATCCACCGGCATGGCGAGGACGACCATGTCGGCCCGCGCGAGCTCGGCTGCCAGGTCATCGGCCGCCACATCCACGAGTCGACGCCGGGCGGCGACAGCAGCCTGGGCGCCGTCCCTGTCATATCCCCGAACCGCAGTGAACAGGCCACTGGCCCGGGCGCCCGCGGCCACCGAGCCACCGATCAGCCCGAGTCCCACAACGAGTAGCTGCCCCAACACACCGTGGTCCGCGCCGCCTCCCGGCGCGGCGTCCGTCGAACCGTCCCACACCTCGGCGTCCCCCGGCTCCGCGAAGTCGGCTCGCATCGCGGCAGCACGCCCCAGATACACATGCCTGGCAGCCCGGTCACCCTGCGCCAGTGCCAGGACTCGGATCACGCGCTCTGGTGCGCCGGGGACCAGCGACTCTTGGGCGCCAAGCATCGGTACTTCCGTCCAGCCCGCGTCGCGTGCCGCGTACGCCGGGAAGTCGGCGTTGAGATCGGGCGTCATCGTGAAGAAGGCGGCCAGCACCTCGTCACTCGTCAGTTCGTTGCGCTCCGTCATTTCGGCCAGCAGGTACCGGGTAGCCTCGTAGATCGCTTCTCGGCTGTTCCCCCGGGCGCATATGGCACCGCGTATCGCTCTCATCGTTCACCGTCGGCAGGCGTTAAGAAAAAACGGCTCCCAACCTGGGAGCCGCGCCTCAACGAGTTCTGTGACCACGAGCTATCTGGACACGAGCTCCGGACACGGCCCCCTCTCGGGATAGCCGCCGTAGCAATAGCCGCCCAGATAGTACGCTCGCCCGCACATAAGGCGGCCAAGATGGGTCCCGCACCCCGATCCGTCAAGCTCAGGCCCACCGACACGAATTTGGATAGACAGGGAGCCGCAGGTGCCGCGGAGCGTAATTCGGAGCGCGCCGGCGGCGCAGCCGCCGTGCCTGCAAGCGAGGCGCGCGACATGAAGCGAGGCGGCCCTGCGGCGACCAGACCCGACCGCCTGGCCGCGCATTTGCCGCTCGACTAGGTTGTTGGACTCTCACACGAACGAAGGCTCACGGCTGGAGAAGGACAGATGGAGTTGAAGGGACGTGTGACGCTGGTTACCGGGTCCGCGCGCCGGCTCGGGCGGTCGATCGCGGGCGCCCTCGCAGAGGCCGGGTGTGCCATCGCCATCCACCACCACGCTTCGCCCGCAGAAGCCGGCGACGCCGTCCGCGAGTGCCAGGCGCACGGGGTGGATGCAGAGGCTTTCCAGGCCGACCTCGGGGATCCGAGTCAGATAGACCGACTGTTTGCAGAGCTCGAGAGCTCCTTCGGCCGGCTCGATATCCTGGTGAACAACGCGGCGATCTTCGCCGGGGTCCCTGCCACGCAGATCACGCCGGAGGAATGGGACCGCGTGCTTAACCTAAACCTGCGGGCGCCGTTCTTCTGCAGCCAACATGCGGCACGTTTGATGAAGCGTACGGGCGCGGGGTCCATCGTCAACATCGCCGACGTTGCGGCGTTCCAGGCCTGGCCGGGCTACGCACACTACTGCGTCTCGAAAGCGGGACTCGTGATGGTGACCCGCGTGCTGGCTCGGGCGCTGGCGCCGGAGGTGCGAGTGAACGCGATCGCGCCGGGGCCGGTGTTGCCGCCGGACGATGTCTCTGCCGACGAGCGAGAAAGACTTGCCGAGTTGACCGCGCTACAGCGGCTGGGCAGACCGGGGGATGTCGTCCAGGCCGTACTCTTCCTGGTCGGGTCCAGTTACATCACGGGTGAGACGATCGTCGTAGACGGTGGGAAGCTGCTCAGGACCTGAGGACTACGACCCTCACAGCTCGCCTTCCAGCACTACGACCGCGCAGGCCAGCCCGGCCTCGTGGCTCATGCTGACCCACACCTTCGTGGCACCCAAGCGCTCCGCCTGCGCGCGCGCTTCCCCGCCGAGCTCGAGCTGCGGGCGTCCAGCTCCGGTGCGGAACACCTCCAGGTCGGTCCAGCGAATTGTGGGGAGCTTCCCCGTTCCCAGCGCCTTCAGCGCAGCTTCCTTGGCGGCGAATCGGGCGGCCAGGCACTCGCCGGCATCCGCCCGCTCCTCGCAGTCGGCAAGCTCGCGCGCGCTAAACAGCCGCCGGCGCGCACGGTCGCCGTGACGCGCTAGAGCATGTCGCACGCGCTGCGTTTCGACCAGGTCTATTCCGATTCCGACGATCAACCTTCGAGGAGGGCCGGGATGCTTACTTCAGACGCGGACGGATGCACGAGTACGCCGTCTCCTGTGGGCAGGCTGATGATCGCGGGGGCGTCCTTCACAATTCGATGGAAGCCCTTCCCCTCCAGAATGCGGTGTACGAAGATCCGCCGCACGAGCACCATCGCGCTGGCCAATACCGGGACCGCCACCAACAGGCCCACGGCCCCGAGTAGTTTGGCCATAACCAGAACGGAGAGTATCGTGAGCACCGGCGGCAGTTCGACCTGCTTCTCGAAGACCATCGGCGCGACGACGTTGGCCTCGAAGATATGAACGACCACACCGAGCAGGATCACCAGCAGCGCCTTGGTGGCGCCGCCCGTGCCGATCACGAACAGGGCCGGCAGCAGCGTCGAGAGGATCGTGCCGAAGAACGGCACGATGACTGCGATCCCGGTGAAGACACCGAAGGCGAGGGAATAAGGAACGTCGAGGAGTACGAGGCCCACCCAGGTCAGCGAGCCCAGCACTACCATCGAGATACCCAAGCCCACCAGCCAAGACCGAATCGTGTGCCCTAGATCGGCGAGGATGTCACGCGCCAGCTCCCGGTACGTCGGCGGGATGAGCGCGATCAGCCCTTCCCGATATACCGTCGGCTTCACCGCCATGTAGATGCCCATGATCAGCACGGACACCAGATGAATAGCAACGAGGATCCCGGAAAAGATGTACGGAACGACGTCGCCGAAGAAGTCCCTGGCCTGCTCGAACACCCGCTCACCGATATCACCACCGCCCTCGGCGCCCCCGCCGAGTGGGCCGAACAGGCGGCCCAGCAGGCTGTCCTCCTCTTGGGCCAGCTGCGTGAGCTGCTCCTGGATCTCGTCCAAACGGCCCGGCAGCTCGCCGAGCAGGGCCTGGAACTGGTTGACGACTGGAGGAACGATCAGAAGGCCAACGAGCCCAATCAGCAAGAGCGTCCCGAGCAGAGCGAGGACGACGCCGAACCCGCGCGCCACCGCGAAACGCCCGGTGACCAGGTCGGTGAAAGCACCGAGGTAAACAGCGAATAGCGCCGAGACGAAGAGAAGCAGAAGGAGATCGGCGACGCTATTGACGAAGAGGAGGAGGAGGACGACGAAGACCGTCGTCGCCAGTACGCCGTAGGCCTGACGGGGGCTGAAACCGGAGTTCGAATCAGCCAGCTTGTTCCTCCTCGTGCTCGGGCTCGGGCTCCTCCTCGATTATCTCGGCTTCGCGGACCTCGCCTTCCGTGTGGACCTCTTCGGCCGCCGGCAGCAGGCCCATCTCCTCCTTCAACGCCTCGAGCTGGCGTTCCACATCGATGTCGCCGCCCTCGAGCCGCTTGAACTGCCGCTCCAGGTCATCGCCGCCCAACTCCTCGTCCACCTCGGCGGCGGCCAGCGCCCGGACCTCCGTCTCCTCGATGCGCTCGGCCATCCGGTCGAACGCCTCGAACGAGCTGCGGTCGGCGAGCCCCGTGAGAGTCTCGTGGATTCGTTTCTGCGCCGCGGCACGCTTCTGACGAGCGATCAGGAGGTTACGCTTGCGTTTCGCCTCTTCGATCTTGCTGCTCAACTGCCGCAGCGTGTCCTTCAGCTTCTCCGTCTCGGAAGCGTGGCCCCGCCACTGCTCCTCCAACGTGCCCGCGTGCACGCCGTGCTCCTTGCTGCGCAGCAAGGCCTGCCGCGCCAGGTCATCCCTGCCCTCGCGCAGTGCCAGCTTGGCTCGCCGTTCCCAATCGGTGGTCTGGTCCCGCTCGTCCTGCACCTGCCGCCGGAGTTTACGCTCGTCCGCGATGGCGACGGCGACTTCCTGCTTCGCCTGCGCCAGCTGCGAGCGCATATCGTCGATGATCTGGTGAAGCATCTTCTCGGGATTCTCCGCCCGAGCGATCAGGTCGTTCAGATTCGACCGGACCATCGTGGACAACCTGCTCCAGATACTCATAGCTCTCTCTCTATGGCTTTCTGTAACGCAGCAACGTCTCGTAGTGCCCCCGCAAAGCCAGCATGATGCTCTCCAGCGAGGCCTGTAGCTCGCTGAAGTCCAGGTCTCCCAGCTGCATTGTGTCGATCATCACGATCTCGTTCTCATCCAGGCCGTAGGCACCATGCACCATATCGGTGGCATTCAGCTCGAGAAGCTCGCGGAACAGTCCGTTCCGCAACTCTTCATCCTGCGGCGCATCCATAACCTCGACCCGCACCAGGAGCAGCGGAGGCGTGTAGGTCACGAAGACCGGCGCCGCATCTTGGCCGTCTCCGATGACCCAGAGCCCCTCCTCGATTTCCTGGAACGGCAGCTCCATTCGGAGTAGGTAGCCTTCTACATCCTCGCGCGTGACCATTCCGGCCTCCGCCTAGGTTCGGGTGTCAGAGTCCTCGGCCTCGCCTGGACCCAGCTCCATCTGCTTGGGCTCCGACAGCAGCCGCGTCAGGAAGGCCTGCTCCTCGACCACCCGCTCCAGCTGGTCGCGAAGCCCTTCCACATCCCGCTTCAGCCCGTCCATTTCGCCCTGCGAGACCGCTCCCTCGGGCGCCTTCGGCGGCACCAGATTCCGCACTGCTTCACCCAGTGCCTTGCCTAGCGGCGAATCGACCAGCACGATCTTCGCCAGAATAGCCACGAAGAACAGCGCCACGAGGTATACCACGGGCATCATCTCAGACTACGACCCCGGCGAGCCGGGAGTTTCCGCCCCGCAGACCAGCTCAAGCCGGCGCGGCCTCGTCCATCCATCATGGCAATATTAGGATGCTGTGGCTGATTGGCCAGGTCAGGAAGCTTTCTCGCGGCGAGCGCCCTGCAGCATCAGCGAGAGCTGCGCATGAAGGGCCTCGGCCTTGTCCTTGGCCTGGCTCCACTTCTTACGCTCCGCCAGCGACCGGACCTCTTGAAGCCCCTCTTCCATAATCTCCATCGTCCCGGCACCCACCCGCTGCGCCACCGCATCATCGTGCTCGGCCGCCTTGTGAAGCTCGCCCAGCATTCGCTCAGAATCCGCCAGCCGCTCCTCCACACGCGAGCGCAACTCCTTCGCCGTCGGCTCTGGCTTCGCGGCCCGCTCCGGCACCACCGCCTCAGCCGCAGCTGCCGCCTCCGACTCCGCTCCACGTGCCACGACCTGGGCGCGTAGCTCCGGGACTTCGGCTGTCTCCTCAGCCTCGTCCGACGCCGTCTCTTCCACCGACGCCTCAGATCCCGGCGGCGCCCCCACCTTTCGACGGCGGCTTAGCAGGAAGGCGGCGAACAGAACCACCGCCACCACAACCACGATGATCCAGCCTACGCCCAAGATCCCTCCTCAGAGATCATAGGTATTGCGGTATCAGAAGGGGAGTCGGTCCGTGAAGAACAGGACCAGATAGGCCATCCCCCATAGGATTAGGAAGGTGTAGGCGCCGAACAGCCACGCCTTCGAGCCCCTTCGCTTACCTTCGATCGCTACTGCTCTGCCGCCCTGATGGGCCAGGTCAGAACCGGCGTCTTCGTTGATTGTTTCGTTAACTAACTTACGTTCCCGCATGTCCACTTTTCTGTCGGTGAATCCAGGTAACACCCCACCACTTCACTACAGTCCAGCCCCACGCCGGCAGTTCCCTCATCCCAGCGATTAGAAACCTCGAATGTCTGAATCTGAAAGGGACCCTAAGCTATGGACCCTGACCGGTGTGTGTCAAGAGATCGGGGGACCCTCATCGCACCCGCGCTCCAGCGCCTCGGCCCGAGCGGCGAGCTTCAGGACCAGGCCCTTGTAAGCCAAGATGGCGCGGGCATAGCCGACCCGTTCCCAGGTCGTGACGAGGATATAGGCGACGGCGAAGAAGAGGAGGACCTCCCACGATCCCATGAGCGGGGCCGCTACGACGAGGGCTGCGGCGAGCAGGAGGCCGCTGATGACAACGACGCGGACCCTGCGCCGGGTGAGTTCGAGGTCGGAGCAGCGCTCCAGCAGCATTTTCTCCGCCACGCTAAGGCTCGAGCTCGTCTGTTCCATAGTGCGTCTCTTTCGTTCCGCCGCTACTCGAGCGCCGGCTTGTTTTCTTCGGAGCCCGGTCTCGGTAGAGCGGGCGCGCGGGCAGCGCCGACGTGGTCGGCCAGGCGATCGAGCAGTCCCGAGAGCGTGCGAAGCCTCACCCGTACCTTCCTGTGGAAGATGCCGCGGAGGAAGGCGTACCAGGTAGTGGCGACGGCCCCGCCGACCACGATTCCGCCGGCAACGCCGGCGCCGAGTTCGCCGGTCACGGCACCGGAGACGACCCCAAACACGAGGCCGAAGGTGACCACTACAATGCCCATCACATCTTCTTCCTGGCCCTTGTACGCCCTGATCCGGATCCGCGTCCGCCCTTCCTCCGGGCTCACGGTGATCCGCAGCGGACTGGGCTCTCCCCAGACGGACGGCTTGTGCTCCCAAGAGAGCGACCGGTTGAAGGTCTCGTTGACGGTCCCCGACTGGCCGATCGCATCGCGGATCTCCTCGAGCAAGATCCCGTACCGCTCCTGCGAGGTCTCCAGGTCGACGATGCGCTCCAGCTCGATCTTCCCGGTGATCCCGAAGAACCCGCCGGATTCCAACTCCGGTTCCTGGGGCCCTTCCAGCGCCCCGGCAGCTTCCTGCACGTGCTCCGGCGCGATCCCCACCTCGGCGGCGATCTGCTGGATGCCACCCAACGAGATCGGGCCGTCTCGCGTCGGCAGCGCCTCGATCTCTGCCGCACGCCTGACGATCTCCTGGGCCTCTTGGTCGCTGTACCGGCGCCCCTCACCACTTAAGCCGTCTGCCAGCGCTTGTGACAACTCGCCCGCTGTCATGAAGCGCTCCTCCGGGCGCAGGCGCATGGCACGCACCAGCGCCAACTCGACGGAGCCGGGCAGCAAGTCGAGCTTCTCGCGGTGGCCGGCTGGCGCGTCCACGAACCTGCCAAGCATACCCGCCTCGTCTCTGATCCACATCCCCGGGACATCACCGATGACGGTCTCGTAGAAGACGCAAGCCAGGCTGTAGATATCGGTTCGCTCGTCAAGATCGGCGCGTCCCGCCGCTTGTTCGGGGCTCATGTAACCCAACGTTCCAACGGGAAAGCCGGTTCGGGTTAGCTGCGCTCCGCCGGCCGTGCTTATCGCCTTGGCGACGCCGAAGTCGGCGACTACGGCGTGCCCTTCGGCGAGCAGAATGTTCTCGGGCTTGATATCGCGATGCACGATCTTGTTCCGATGCGCATAGCTTAGAGCATCGGCCACTTCCTCGACGATCTCGAGCGCGCGCGCCGGCATCAGCCGCCCCTCGCGCTCCAGCAACGCGCGCAGCGATCCACCCTCGACGAACGGCATGACGTAATAGAGGAGCCCGCCGGCCTCGGCGGAGTCGATCAGCGTGAGGATGTGTGGATGGTTGAGTCGGGCTGAGATTCCGATCTCTTTGAGGAAGCGCTCGCCGGCGATCGAGGCGGCGAGCTCCGGGTGCAGCACCTTGACGGCCACCTTCCGCTCGTGCCTTAGATCCTCAGCCAGGTAGACGGTGGCCATGCCGCCCCGCCCCAGCACGCGCTGCAGCCGGTATCTCTCGGGTAGTGCCGACCTCAGCGCCTCCGGAATCTCGTTCACTTTGTCCCGATCCATAGCACAGCCCCTACGAGGATGACCGGATTCTCCTGCTGAGCGCCGGCTCGATCCCCATCAACCGTTCGTAGAGCACGAGTTGGCCACGGTGGTACATCTCCTGCGCGATGCCATGCTGAAGCCAGGCCAACCGGGTTCCCTGCTCGCCGTCGAAGCGCTTGATGAACTGCAGCATCTGCAGCTCGCCCACCTCCAGGAACTGCTGCTCCGCCTCGCCGATCGTGGTCCGGAGTAGACCCAGAAGCTCCGCCTTCGTGGTAGCCGCCTTCACGTGAGCGGCGTGCAGATCGAGAAGCTCCGGCCACTCAGCGCGCCGGAAGTCCGTGTCGGCACGGGTCAGTTCCCCCGCCATCATCAGAGCCACTTCGAGGATGTGCTGGACCAGTTCCGTCGCGCTCTTCACCTCCGGCGTCGGCCGGAAGTCGAAGCGATCCTCGGGGATGTTCTCCACTTCTTCGATTAGCCCCTGGCGTACATCACGCCAGCCCTCGAGCGTCTCTTCAAGCAAAGACTTGAATGATGCCATCACAGTAACGCTCCAAGACTAGTCCGCTATCGCAGGTTCGCCGGCAGAAGCCGCTACCTGCGAACAAGCCAAACCGAGGCCGACGGTAACTGCCGGGATGATGAGATACGTCAGCCCGATATCCGCCGTGTACTCCCCAAGACTCATGCCGATCGGGCCCGTGAGCATGAGTGGCAGATCGATTACGACGTTCATGGCGAACCACAGGGCACCCAGCAAGATCCCCTCCCTCGCGTAATCCTTGCTCAGCCGACGAAAGTAGAGCACCGCGAAGACGACTGTGGCGACCGTTACGACGACGGGCATGATCGACTCGAACAGCGGGCGGGCGGATTCCCGGAGAGGGAAAATGAGAAACGCGGCGATGAAAGCGACGAGCCAGACCAGGAAACCGAATAGAACTGCCTTGCCCTTTGCAACCATGACTCCCTCCAACGTATGTCCTCTAGTTCGCAGACGAAGAGCTCGTCTTGATCGTCTGCTCAACACCCTCCCCTACCTCAGCAAGCGCGTAGCTCTCCGGGTCGCCTCGCTCGGTCAATCGAATCGCAGCCGCCGCGCTACGTCAGCGACGCGCACAGGGCCAGCAGCGATGCGCGGTGTAGCCTGGCCACGCCCCCGGTTTTCCTAGGTAGTGGGGCCTTCTCCGTGTCCAGGCCCCAGAGGGTCGCCGGCCTCATCTTCTCTCTTCTCCTCATGGACCTTTATTTCCATGACCTCTTGGATTCCAGGGTCGAAGTTGGAGTGCATCTCCATCAGATGGTAGACCGCCGCGCCCCCGCGAGGCTTGTTTCGACGGTAGTAAAGCCAGCCCCTCGATTCCAGCCAGAGAAGCAGGCGATCGAGGGCCAGCAAGGCAACGCCGATCACAGCGCCCCAGACAAGCAACCTCGGCATAGGCTACCGGGTCCCTTCCACGCTTCCTCGGTCTTGCCCCGTTCTACTCGCTCAAGAACGAGATCTCAGGCACTCCGATCACGCCAGATATCTCGGCGGACTCGCTCGCGCTGGGAGCCTCGACAAAAGCTCTCGCCCTGTCCAGGTCGTGGACCCTGAACAGAAGAACGACGAGATTGCGATCGCCTGTGTCGCGGAGCACATGAAGCAGCTCGAGGCCGGCTTCGCGTTGAGCCTCGGCGTGGGAGTCGAAGACGCCCCTCCAGACTGTGAAATCAGCGACCCCGTGTTTGACCAGTAGATAAGTCACTGTTCCTCTGCTCTGACTGTCTACCTCACCTCGAAGGTGAGCGTGGCCCAATTGGACTCGTAGTCGACGCCTTCCTCCTCGGTCTCCACCATGTGGATGAATCTCACGTACCACTTCCCGGCTTGATCGACCGTGAACCGCACGACGCCGTCGTCGTCGGTCCTGGCGGTGCGTTCCTCGATCGCCTGTCCCTCCAGGTCACCCCCTGCGATCACCAGTTGGTTGGCCGCAAGCTCCCCGTGCACCAAGCATCGGAAGGCAAGCTCCCGACCCAGAGCCAGTCGGTACGGGTTGCCCAGCGGTACGATCTCCGCAGGATACCCCAGCGTGCGGGACCAACCGGCTGTCCTCTCGTCCCCAACCTGGTACACCGCCTTCACGTGCTTAGAGTAACGCTCGACGGCGTCGTCACCCAGCTTCCCGGTCGCCCGACGTGCTTCGAGGACATCCAGAATCCCGTCGTGCTCCAAATACTCGTTGAACGATTCCGCATCGAGCTCGATCAGTCGCGACCCGGTCGAGACCCCGAGGACATAAGTGCCCGGCGGCCCCGTCTGCAGAGTTATGTAGGTCGTATCGGAGGAAGCATCCCAGGCTTCCGGCTGCAGCCGGGACACACCGTCCGGGCCGGCCAGAGCCGCATCGACCACACGGTCGGCTGTGATCGAATTCTCGCTGCTTGTGAACGTTCCGTTGAGCAACAGGACACGTACTCTCGTGTTCGACTCGAGGAAGTACGTATCGAGCTTGATGAACAGCTCGTGCGCATACAGCGCCGAAGCGGCGAGAACGAGCGCCAGTGCCGATAGAATAGCCCGATATCTCATGCTCTTACTCCTTCCCATCCGTCGGCGACCGTGCGAGAGGCACGCACCGCCTAGTCCAGTGTGAGATGATGCTTGACACAGTCCCATCGCGGGCCGGCTTTCGCGCCCCACATCCCGGACAGGGTCTGTCTCGAACCTCTATCATCAGCCCTGCTGTTGACTGCCCGTCGCCGGCGGCTCCTTCACCACGTTGGCCGGTTCCAGCTTCGCCAGGCTGCCCAGATTCGCTACCACGCGGCGCAGGAGCATCAACAGCATTGCCGCTACACCGATCAGGGTGAGGAAGTCGAGCGTGCCGAACGGTACGTCGCGAAGTTCGAGTACCGGCTCGAAACCCAGAGCCAGGGCGCTGGCGGCCACGATGAGGATCACACGCAGCTCGGTGGGCCCGATGTACTCATAGCCGAACTGGAACGAGCCCATCACGAACGTCTCGAGGTAGACGTTGATGGACATCAAATAGTAGGCGATCAACATCATCAGGGCCACGGACAGCAGCAGGTAAGGCGAGAAGCCGAGCCCCAGACAGACGAACGCGACGGAGAACATGTCGACGGTATGGTCCAAGTAGTAGCCGTAGCGCGGCCGTTCGATGCGCCGGACTCGCGCCAATGTTCCGTCCAGGCTGTCTCCGACCCAGTTCACGACCCAGAGGATGTTAGCAGCCCAAAGGTAGTTTGGGCTGCGACCGGACAAAGCGTAGCATACGCCGATCGCGGCCGCCGAGAGGGCACCGAGGGCGGTCATGTGATCCGGCATCACCCACTTCGGCAGCGCCGCCGCCATACGCGGGAGGACATACGCCTCGAAGGAGCGGAAGACATATTTCGGTTCACGGCGATGTTCAGCTTCCGACATGCTCGGCCTCCCGTCGCTTCTTTCTCGTGCGTTTGAGTAGCGGCCTCAAGAACTGACCCGTGAAGCTCTGCTTCGTGCGCGCCACCTCTTCCGGCGCTCCCGCCGCCACGACCTCTCCGCCTTCGTCGCCGCCCTCCGGCCCCAGATCGATTATCCAGTCGGCCGTCTTGATGACGTCGAGCTGATGCTCGATCACGACCACGGTGTTGCCGTGGTCGACCAGCCGGTGCAACACTTCCAGCAACATGCGGATGTCCTCGAAGTGCAGGCCGGTGGTCGGCTCATCCAGTATGTAGAACGTGCGGCCGGTCTGTACCTTGGAGAGCTCGGTGGCCAGCTTGACGCGCTGTGCTTCTCCACCGGAGAGCGTCGTAGACGACTGACCCAGCGTCAGGTAGCCCAAGCCGACGTCGCGCAGGGTTTGCAGCTTCCGGCGCACCGTGGGTATCGGCTGAAAGAATTCGAGTGCTTCGTCCACCGTCATCGCCAGGACATCGGCGACGCTTTTGCCTTTGTAGAAGACCTCGAGCGTCTCGCGGTTGTAGCGCCGGCCGCGACACACCTCACACGGAACATAGACATCGGGCAGGAAGTGCATCTCGATCTTCACCAGGCCGTCGCCCTGACAGGCCTCGCAGCGGCCGCCCTTCACATTAAAGCTGAAACGGCCCGGCTCGTAGCCGCGGATACGCGACTCGGGCAGCTGTGCGAACAGCTGGCGGATCGGCGTGAAAACGCCGGCGTAGGTCGCTGGATTGGATCGGGGCGTTCTACCGATCGGCGACTGATCGACATCGATGACCTTGTCGATATGCTCGAGTCCCTCGAAGGCTTCATGACCGCCGGGGATGAGGCGCGAGCGGTAGAGTCGACGCGCCAGTTCACGGTAGAGGATCTCCTCGACGAGCGTCGACTTGCCCGAGCCCGACACCCCTGTGACGCAGATGAAGCAACCGAGCGGAAACTCGACATCGATGTTCTTGAGGTTGTACTGGCGTGCGCCGCGCACCACCAACTGCTTGCCGGCTCCCGGCCTCCGCCTATTCGGCACATCTATCTTGCGCTCGCCGCGCAGGTACGCGCCGGTCAACGACTCCCGGCACGTCAACACATCGTCGAGCGTTCCCTGCACCACCACCTCGCCGCCACTCCGACCGGCACCGGGCCCGAGGTCGACTACATGGTCGGCACGCCGGATCGTCGCCTCGTCGTGCTCCACGACGATCACGGTGTTGCCGAGATCGCGCAGCGACTCGAGGGTACCCAGCAACTTCGCGTGGTCGCGCTGGTGGAGGCCGATCGACGGCTCGTCGAGGATGTAGAGCACGCCCACCAGCCTAGACCCGATCTGCGTCGCCAGCCGGATGCGTTGGGCCTCCCCTCCCGATAGGCCCTCTGCGCTGCGGCCCAGCGTCAGGTAGCTCACTCCCACGTCGTGGAGGAACTGCAGTCGCTCGAGGATCTGCTTGACGATCGGTCCGGCGACCGGGTCGTCGACGTAGGCCCCCTTGGCGGCGAAGAACTCCCGCACGCGGCCTACCGTTATACCAACGACCTCACCGATCGACCTACCCTCGAAAGTCACAGCCAGTGCCTCACCACGAAGCCTGGCACCGTGGCATACGGAACAGACGGCGTCCGACATGAACTCCGATAGCCGGACACGGAGCCGGTCGCTGGTCGTCTCGTGGTAGCGCAGCTCGAGCCTTGCCAGCGCACCTTCCCAATCGAGGTCGTCGGACCCGAATAGGACCTCATCCCGCATGCCCTCCGGCAAATCGGACCAGGGCGTGTTCGATCCGATACCATGCTTACGAGCCAGCGGTTCGATGACGCGCTTGCGCAGGAACCCGACCGGCGAGCCCCAGGGGATAAGGACACCCTCGAGCAACGAGAGCCGCGCGTCGGCGAGCATCAGGTCGGGGTTCGCCACCTTCCGTACGCCCAGGCCACCGCATGCCGGACAGGCGCCGTACGGCGAGTTGAAGGAGAACTGTCGCGGCTCGAGCTCGGGCAGGTTTATTCCGCAGTCGGGGCATGCGTAGCGCTCGCTAAAGAGCTGGCTCTCGGACTCGCCACCATCGGTGTAGCGATCGACCTGCACCACACCGTCGGCGGTGCGTAGCGCGATCTCGATCGAGTCGGTCAGACGGGCTCTATCGCCGGCCCGCACGCTCAGCCGGTCGACGACGATCGCGATGTCGTGGTTCACACGGCGGTTGAGCTTCGGCGGGTCGTTCAGGTCGTAGGTCGTACCGTCCACCCGCACGCGCACGAAACCATCTTTGCGCGCCCGATCGAAAAGCTCGCGGAATTCCCCTTTCCGGCCCCTGACGAGCGGGGCGAGCACCTCGATCCGAGTCTTCTGCGGCCAGTCCAGCACGGCATCGGCTACCTGTTCCGGCGTCTGCCGGCGGACCGGTTTCGAGCAGGAGGGGCAGTGAGGCGTCCCGCATCGCGCCCACAGCAAGCGCAGGTAGTCGTAGATCTCGGTGATCGTACCGACCGTAGAGCGCGGATTCCGTCCCGCCGTCTTCTGCTCGATGGCGATAGCGGGCGAGAGACCCTCGATCGAATCGACATCCGGCTTCTCCATGAGCCCCAGGAACTGGCGTGCGTAGGCGGATAGCGATTCGACGTAGCGGCGCTGGCCCTCCGCGTAGATCGTGTCGAAGGCGAGGCTGGACTTCCCGGACCCCGAGAGCCCGGTGATGACCGTGAGCTCGTTGCGGGGAACACGGATGTCGATGCTCTTGAGGTTATGCTCTCGCGCGCCGCGGACGATCAGGAACTCGCCGTGCATCGGGGCTACACCCACACCTCTCTATTCGACCGGTACGACAACGTTCAGAGCTCGGGGGCGAATCTTAGCTTCGAACGGTGTCGTCCTATCCAACCGCTCGCCATCGATCTGCACGGGTAACGGGGGATCGGCTTCGACAACAACCTCACGTCCCCGGAAGTAGCGCAGCCGCGGATTCCGCCCGTAGCGCCGTGCGATGATCGAGCTCATCGCCGACAGGAAATCGAAGGTCGTCTCGACTGCCAACACGCAAACGTCGAGCAGGCCATCGTCGGGCCGCCCGTCCGGAACGAGACCTACGGGCCGCCTCAGCATCGGCGCCGTCAGGCCCGGCATATTGGCCACCTCGACCCCGATCCCGCTGGTTATGTGTTCCTCGCCGTCCACGGTGATACGCAGGGACGACGGGCGCGGCGCGATAGCGGCTGCCGTCGCCGCATGTATGTAGGCCAAGTAGCCGAGTCGCTTCTTGATCTCCGACCGCGGGCGCACGACCTCGGCGTCGAATCCCGCACCGGCGATGATCGTGAACGGTTGGCCATCCATCATCCCGACGTCGATTTGCCGCACCTTCCCCGCTAGCGCAACGTCGAGCGCAGCTCGCAGGCTCTTCGGGACGCCGAGATTCGCTGCCAGCTGGTTGCCCGTGCCTACCGGTAGCAGCGCGAGGGCGGAATCGCTGTCCACGAGGGCCGACACCGCCTCGAGCACTGTGCCGTCACCACCGGCAACGAGCACGCGGCTGTAGCCTTCGGCCAGCGCCGCGGCGGCGAGCTCGCGGGCGTGACCCGGCGCTTCGGTGCGCGCGTACTCAAAGCTGACCTGACGGGCGTCGAGTGCGGTCTCGACCCGGCGCTGCAGGCGTTCGGCCTGCGTCGGACCCGCCGCCGGGTTGTGGATGATGAAGAGACCGCGCGTCGCGGATCCGTCCATTGGCTCTCTATGCGGGTGCACGCGCCAGCTCGTCCAAGCGCGCGACGCGCTCTTCCACCGGGGGGTGGGTCGTGAAGAGGCGCGTTAGGCCGCCTCGCCGCAGGGGGTTAACGATGCAGACGTGCGCTGCCGACGGGCTGACGTCCATCGGGATACGACGCGCCAGATCCTCTAATTTCAGTAGCGCCTGCGCAAGGCCGCGTGGCGTGCCGGCGATCTCGGCGCCCACACGATCGGCCCGGAATTCCATTTGGCGGCTGATCGCCATCTGCACGAGGAACGCGGCGAGCGGTGCAAGAATCAGCATGGCGAGGCCGGCGATGGCGTTCCGGTCCCGACCGCCGAAGAAGAAAGCGAACCGTGCCAGGATCATCACCGCGCCGGCCATGGTCGCGGCCATGGTGTTTGTGAGCATGTCGCGGTTCTTGATGTGGGCCAACTCATGCGCTGTGACCCCCTCCAGTTCCTCCCGGCCAAGCCCCGCGAGGATGCCCTGAGTGAAACAGACCACGGCGCGCTGCGGGTTACGTCCCGTGGCGAACGCGTTGGGCTGCTGGCTGGGCGCGATTGCGACCTTCGGCATCGGTAGGCCCGCCCGCTGGCGCAGTCGGTCGACCATCTCGTACAGCACAGGCTGATCTTGCCGCTCGATCACCCGGGCCCGGTACATGCGCAGGACTGCCGAATCACTGAACCAGTACATCCCGAAGTTGAATAGCCCCACCAAAATCAGGGCCGGCACCAGCGCATCGGGGCCGCCGGCCGAGTAGGCGATGCCGAGGACGAGCGCTGTAAGCGCCGCCATGAGGCCGAAGATTTTGACATAGTTTCCCATACTTCTCTCCCGGGCGGAGTTGCGGGCTCGCCCTGGCGGTCAGTCGTCTTACGAAGGACTTAGAAAACTACACCTGAGCGAGGAAGGGTTCCAGGGACCGGTGATCGGTAGTCGGTGACCGGTGGCCGGTGTTCAGTGGGTTTGTAACCACCCACCGGGAGGTCAACACAGGACGTTCGGCATTACTGACCACCGACCACTGGCTACCGACTACCGGTCAGTACGCCCAACCGTAGAAGAGGAAGAGGCCGATCGATTGCTCCAGGTCGGTGCCCGGCCCGCCGTAAAAGAGTGTCCCCTCGCGCCCGAAGCGTGGCTCTGTGACGCCACGCAGAGTGAACCTGTCATCCAACCGCCACTCGAGCCGCACCGTCGGTCGCACAGCGCCGACCAGGTGCTGGGCGACGCTGACGAAGACGGTGGGCGCCAGGTACCAGCCCACTTCCACCTGGGTAGCAGCCAGCGCCGGGCCGGTGCCGCTCCGGTACTCGCCCTCGGCGGCCGGGGTGATGGGATTGCGGCTGACTTCGACGTAGGAGATGAACGATTCGCCGACGAGCAGCGAGCCCAACGCGTAGCCGACGAACGCCTGAGGCACGCCCCGCGTGGCATCCTGCAGAAGGTTACTTTCCTCGCTGGTCCGCGTGAGCTCGTAGGAGGGCCTGCCGAAGAGGAGGTACGAGAGCAGGTCCGATTCGGGAATCGGAGGCTGGGCATCGCTCTCGAGGGCGAGCGTCATCTCCTCCAGAGTCCCGCCTATGGTCAATTGGATGTCGATCGGCTGCTTCTGCGTCCGTACAGTATAGAGCGCCTCGATCCTCAGGTTCGGGTTCATGGCCGGCTCGCCGACGAACTCGATGGTCCCTTCGACGATCGCGAACCGCTTGTTGAAGAACCAGTACTCGCCGCGCACCGCCTGGAGCATCCCAGCCATCCTCAGGATGTCCTGCGCCCGATCCTGATAGAGCGTCAGGTTGCCGGCGATCTCGACGTTCATGTCCTCGGACCGCAACCACGTATCACGCTCGAGCACGAGGGTCAGATCGATAACGAGGTTATCGAGGAACCGATTGCCCGTACGAGGACCCAACGTCGTTTCAAGTGCGAATACCGTGTCTAACAGGGCCAGGTTACCCCTGAGCTCCTCGAACGGGTCGATGATCTCGGCCTGACGTCCGATCTCCTCGACAAACAGCACGCCGCTCACAACCGACAGGTAACCTGTGATAAGCGGCCTGTCATACAGACCTTCCAACATGACGTTGCCCGATGCCACGACACGGGCGTCGAACTGGTCGTAGCCAACCAGTTCCACGGCGCTCAATCGGAGATCGAACTCCGGGTTGCCAAGGTCGGCGAAGCTGACCGAACCGGTGAGGGTACCGCTCCCTCCCTGCACGGCGCGCACTGCAACACTGTCGAGCTCCATCTGGACGCCGTTGAAATGCAGCTCGCCTTCCAGCCCCTCGTAGGTGATACCGCTCCTGGGGATCTGGAAGCCGCCGTTCACCACCGTCATCGGGCCCTGAAGGTCGATGGCCTCGGGTGTACCGCCGACGTGAACCGCCGCTCTGGCGTGGCCCTGGATATCGGTCACCTGATCGGTGAGCAACGTGAGGAGAGTGAGCGGCACGCTGTCGCCCTCGAAGGCCAGGTCGATGGGCCGCTCAGGCGTGTCGATGCGGAAGCTGGGCAGCTCCAGGTCGAGCGGCAAAGTGCCGTGCAGCCGGACCTGCTGTCTCGTGTCCTGCCACATCGAAGCATCCGTGGACAGCTCGCCGCTCTCGTACCCGAACGTGCCCAGCAGGCCGGAAAATGTGATCCCAAACAGATCACCGTCCGCCACCTCGATGCTGCCCTGCAACGTGGGATCGCGGACCGTTCCGGAGAGCTCCAGATGCATGTCCACCCGGCCGGCAACATCGAGGCTGTCCGGCCAGAGCATCGCCAGGTTTTCCAGATTGAGACCCGAGACGTTGGCGCCGAGGGAGACCGGACCGGAGACTCCCACCGACCCCTCGAGTGAGACCCTGCGCGAGGTGCCGGTCAGCTCGAGGTCGCGCACGGCGAGGGCGCCCGAGTCCTCGAAGTAGAGCTCCGCAGGCTCGACGAGATCCCAGCGAGTGTCCCTCAAGGTTAGCGACAGGGAATCCACGCCTATCGTCTGCTCCAGCTTCCCGAGGCTGGCCCAGCCGCGACCGGCGGCCGCCGCGCCGGGCTTGGTGATCTCGAACTCGACGTTCAGCAGCGAATCGCTCAGGCTGCCGCTTGCCTCCAGCCAATCGAATCGAATCTCGCCGAAGCCGGCGCCGCTGGCCGAGACCGCGCCGCCGGCGACGAAGTGCCCGGCGTTCTCGCCGATATCAAAGTCATCGACCCGCAGGCTGTCGGCCCGCAGATCGCGGTAGACGACCCGCTCGGCATCGGCGCTGCCGCGCACGGCGAAGTAACCCGAGTCTCGCACGAGCCAGCCGACGACGCGGGCCGAGCCCTTGAGCCCCGGCACGTTGCCCGGCTGCGCCGCCGCGCCCGCTGCGCCCGCTGCCACCGTGGGTAGGGGCAGCCGATCGAACGCGGGGAACAGCAAGGG
>JBDHHM010000008.1:0-31883 GCA_039589355.1 Gemmatimonadota bacterium
CCGTCCCACTCGCCGTAGAAGACCGCCTGCCAGGGCCCCAGGTCGAGTCTCCCATCGGTCACCGGGATGATCACTTCGTGCCCGATCGTGAGGTTCCGCAGGTGTGCGGCTCCGTTGTCCTCGCCGGTCCGGTTGTGCAGGTAGTCGTCGCCGCGCCCCGGGTGGGCGGTCCACGGCGCGAGAGCGCCCTCGAGCCAGTCATGGATATCCTGGTGCAGCCCCGATTCGTTGTCGTTGATGAAGACCGACGCGGTGATGTGCATTGCGCTCACCAGGCAGAATCCCTCCTGGATTCCGCTCTTCGCCACCTCATCTTCCACCCACGCAGTGATGTGGATGATCTCTTGCTGCTTCTTCGTGCTAAAGGTCCGGTATTCGGTGTGCGATCTCATTGCAGCACCTCTCTGTCCGGTGCAGGGCGATGTTTAGCGTGGACCGCGCTCGCGTAGATACTCCTCGGCCATACTCCGGCGCTCGGGCAGCGCCCGGGCGTGGTCCATGTATTCCGGTCGGGAGGCGGCGACGTCCGGCGTGTAGGCGTCGAGGTAGCGCTGCCAGAACCGGGCCGCCCCGTCCTCGTCTCCCATCGTCTCGTAGACTCGCGCGGATACCGAGAGCGCCAGGAGATGCTCCGGGACCTCCGCCAGCATCGTGTCGGCCTGGGCCAGCGCGTCCTGGGGCCGGCCACCAGCCAGTCCGAGTAGCGCCAGGTGGTAGCGGGCGTCGAGGTCAAGCGAGCTTAGCTGCCGGTACGCGGTGATCGCCATCGGTACGAAGCGCTGGGCGTTGGTCAGATCACCGGTCTCGTAGGCCGACATCGCCTGGTTGAACAGCTGATCGGCGGCCGCCCTGGGCGTCAGCGGCTGGGTCGAGGGTGTGCCGGCGGGACTGCCCACCGCGCTGATGGGGATGGACTGCGCTTGTTGCTGCCCCCCGGTGTCGCGCCTGCCGTAGAGCAGGAACGCGTACACGACGGCGAGCGCGACGACCGCGAGCCCGAAGGCGCGTAGCCCGGTGAGTCCTCGCTGCTTGCCGTTGGGCTTGGCGTCGGCGGCGAATGGGGTACCGCACTTACGGCAGAAGCGGTCGCCGGCGTCGCGCGTGGCGCCGCAGGCCTGACAGTAGCGGTCGGGGTCGCCCGGTCTAGACTGTTTCCTGTTCATATGCCGAACTCGATTTAAGCGGTCTCAGTTGCGTTGGCTCCGGAACGGACGATAATCTAGGGGCTGCCGGTGCCTTGGGAAGGGCGGAATCGACCCTCTTCACCTTAGCGAGAGACTTCAACGGCGTTGTCTGAGTTTGGCAAATATTTCCTGCCCGGCCCGACCGAAGTGAGGCCGGAGGTGCTCGACTCGATGGTCCGACCCGTCATCGGTCATCGCGGGCCGGCCATGGAGGCACTGATGGAGCGGGTCCAGCCGCGGCTGCGGATGCTCTTCCGGACGGCGCGGCCGGTCTACGTATCGACCTCATCGGCTACGGGTCTGATGGAGTCGGCGATCCGCAATTGCGCGCCGCATAGGGTGCTGTCACTGGTATGCGGTGCGTTCAGCGAGCGCTTCTACAAGCTCGCTGTGGCGTGCGGGGTGGATGCGGATCGTCTCGATGTGGAATTCGGCGAATCGAACGAGCCGGGCCAAGTGATCGACGCGCTGGGCGGCGATGTTTACGACGCGATCACGGTTGTGCACTCGGAGACGTCGACCGGAGTGCTGAATCCGGTCGCCGAGATCGCCGCCGCGGTGCGGGAGGCGTCGCCGGGGACGCTCGTACTGGTGGATTGTGTCAGCTCGCTGGCGGCGGTCCCCGTCGAGGTCGACGAATGGGGGCTGGATTTCGCGCTCACCGGATCCCAGAAGGGAATGGCGCTGCCGCCCGGGCTGGCCTTCGGCGTCGCGTCGCATCGCGCCTTCGAGCGGTCGCTGGAAACGCCGGGGCGAGGGCTGTACTTCAGCTTCGAGGCGTTCGAGGGCGCCGTCGCGCGGCACCAGACAGCGAACACGCCGGCGGCCTCGCTGCTCTACGCCCTCGACCTGCAGCTGCAGCGGATCGAGTCGGAAGGGCTCGAGGCCCGTTGGGCGCGTCACCGAGCGATGGCGGAGCGGACGTGGGCTTGGGTTGACGAGATGAGTGAACAGAGCGGCGTGGACCTGCGCGTCCTGGCGGCCGAGGGCCGGCGTTCAGCGTCGGTAACCTGCGTGGCCGTGCCCGAGGGGCTGAGCGGCGTGGAGATCACGAGTCGAATGGCCGAGCGGGGATACACGATCGCGTCCGGCTACGGTAGACTGAGGGAGAGCACGTTTCGGATCGGGCATATGGGCGACCATACGGTGGAGGAGCTGGACGCCCTACTGGGAGAAATAACGTCTGTGATCACCGGACGAGGGTAGTACATGGCTGGACCCGCTAGCTATCGAGTGCTGCTGGCAGACGGGGTCGTGCCCCAGGGCATAGAGATCCTCAAGGCGACCGAGGGCCTGGAAGTCGACGACCGTGCCGGAATCAGCGCGTCGGAGCTGGCCGCGATTATCGGCGAGTACGACGCTTTGATCGTGCGCAGTCGGACGAAGGTGACGCGGAAGGTCCTCGAGGCGGCCACGCGGTTGAAGGTGGTGGGCCGCGCTGGGGTCGGCGTGGACAACATTGATGTCGATGTCGCCACCCGGCAGGGAGTCGCGGTGCTGAACGCGCCGGGCGGCAACGTGGTCTCGGCTGCGGAGCATACCCTCGCTTTGATGCTGGCTCTGGTTCGCCACATCTCGCAGGCCGACGCATCGCTCCGGCGCGGGGAGTGGGAGCGCAAGCGGTTCCAGGGCATCGAGCTCTACGGGAAAACGCTCGGGCTGGCCGGCGCCGGACGAATCGGCTCCGAGGTGGCGAAGCGCGCCCGAGCCTTCGGGATGCGCGTCGTAGCGTACGATCCATTCCTGTCACGCGAGCGGGCGGAGCAGGTGGGGATCGAGCTCGTCACCCTGCCCGACCTGTTCGAGCAGGCGGATATCATCTCCGTCCACGTACCGCTGACAGATGAGACCCGGGGGATGATCGGTTCGGTCGAGCTGGCGCTGATGAAGCCGACGGCCTACTTGGTGAACGCCTCGCGCGGCGGCGTGGTGGATGAGAGAGCGCTCGCCGAGGCGCTACTCAGTGGGAGACCGGCCGGCGCGGCGCTCGACGTGTTCGAGGAGGAACCGGTCTCACCGGACAACCCGCTGCTCGAACTGGACAATGTCCTCGCCGTACCGCACCTGGGTGCCGCCACACAGGAGGCGCAAACGAGCGTGGGCGTCGAGATCTGCGAGGCGGTCCGAGATGCGCTGGTCACCCGCGACTTCCGCTCCGCGGTCAACGTTCCGGAGCTCTCGACACAGGACGCGGATATTGCGCCGCTGCTGAATCTCGCTCACGGGCTTGGCCGGCTCCTCTGCGGCTTGACCCGCGGCAGTTACAGGGACCTCGAAGTACGCTACGGCGGTGCCCACGAGGGTACGCTGAGCCCGGTGGCCGCGGCGGCAGCCCTGGGTCTGCTGTCCGATATCGTCGCCAGCCCTCTCACGCTGGTCAACGCGCTGCACGTGGCCACCGACCGGGGCCTGTCGGTGAGCCGCGTCTGGCTGGGTGCCACGGCGGCGTCGGGCGAGGTTGTCGAGCTCCGCCTGAAGACGGCCGATGACTCGCTGCGGGTCGCCGGGGTGCTTCTGGCGGAGAACCACCCACGCATCAACAGGATCGGTGACTACCGGGTGGACATCCAACCGCGCGGTACGATCCTCGTGCTGCGCAACCGGGATGTACCCGGCGTAGTCGGCAAGGTGGGGAGCGTCTTGGGCGACGCGGGCGTCAACATCGCCGAGTATCACCAGGCGCGCCGCGAGGCCGGCGGCGAGGCGCTGGCGGCTATCGCCGTCGACGGGAGCGTGGCGCGCTCGGTGATCGACGACCTGGCGGCCCTCGAGGAAGTCGTCGGCGTCTGGCAGATCGAGCTTCCTGAGGCGACCGAGAGCATACCGGCTGGAGAAGGGGCGCTGGAAGAGGGCCGCTGAGGCCGTTTCTCGACATCTGGCCACCGACCGACGCGGCTGCTATTATGTGTGTGGGTGGTCCCCGCACCCGTTCTTGCCAGAGCTTCCTACCCATCCACCCGTCATCTGCATGGGCTGGGGTGGAGTCCCACGATGGATCGGCGCGGTGTCACGCTCGTAGAGCTGCTTATCACAATGGCACTCATGGGTCTGCTAGCGGCCATCGTCACGAAGGTGGTGACCAAGAAGGCCGTGGCTGCCCAGGCGGTGCTGAAGTCGGACCTCCGGAACATGGCGGTGGCCCAGGAAGCCTACTTCGCGGACCACCTGGCCTACGCGGAGACCATCGACGAGCTGGAGTTCCGGGCCAGCCACAGCGTCAACTTCATAGTCCGTGCGGACGCCACCGGGTGGGCCGCCCGTTCGAGCCACGAGCTGAACCCGGAATACAGGTGCGCGCTCCATATTGGCAGGAGCGTCGAGCCTTACTCGCCGTCGGTCGAGGAGGGGAAGATCAACTGCATGCCGCGGCCGGGCCGCGGCTGTAGGGGCGGGTAGTTCGGCCGGGGACAGGTGAGTCTCCGAACTACCCGCCCGATTCGCCCTCGCCGGTGTCGTCTGCAGTGGGGCGGCTCCGCTCCTCTAGTGGCCCGTAGACGGCTGCTTCCCAGATCTCCTGGGCCAACCATTCGACTCGCTCACGCGCCTCCTCCAGCTCGTCACGTGACATCTGCGATGCTTCTCGGTAAAGCTGTCGGGCGAGATCCAGGATCTGGTCCAGCCGCTCTCTGAGCTCGAGGTTGTGCCGGCGCTCGCGACCGGTCGGCGGATCTTCCGGTGCCCCCTTGTCATCAGACATCTGGAACTACCTCCTGATCGCGCCGTAGCGCTCGAGTATCTCTAGGGTCTCCTCTATCGGCAGCGCCTCGGCGGTACCGCGATGACCGCTCACGGTCACCGCCTTGAAGAGCGAGTTGTAGATCGCTTCCTCCGTTGCCTCGACCACGGCCTGAAAGAGAGGTGATATGGCCGAGTTGGGCAGGTCGGCGACGTCTCGTGGCGTTCGTTCGCTCCCGGTGCGTCTCACCGACTCGGCAGCCGAGAAGGCGATGACGTAGTCGCCGCTCCCATTCGTGCTGGGTGAGCCGGTGCGGGCGAGTCCGTGGACGGCGCGGACGGCCAGGCGCTCCAGGTTGCGGTTGGACAGCGGAGCGTCGGTGGCCACGACGATCATGATGGAGCCGTCCCCGGGGTCATCGCCCTCGGCGTCGCGCTCGGGCTCGACGTAGCGGCGGAACGTGTAGCGCCCGAGCTCGCGACCCACCGGCGCTCCCGCGATAGTCAGGACACCACCGAAGTTCGACTGTACCAGTACGCCTACCGTCCAGCCGCCCAGCTCCTCCGGCAGCACTCGCGAGCTCGTGCCGATGCCACCCTTCCAACCGAAGGCCCTGGTACCGGTGCCGGCCCCCACGGCCCCCTCTTCGACCGGGCCCGGGCTCGCCGATTCCAGCGCGCTCACCACATGCTCCGCGTGAACCGGGCGAACCCGAATGTCGTTCAGGAAGCCGTCATTCGTCTCGCCGACCACCGGGTTGATCGAACGGACGCCCTCCATGCCCGGTTGCGCCAGCAGGTACTCGACCAGCGCATCTGCGACACGCCAGACGCACAGTGTGCAGGTCAGGGCGATGGGGGTCTCCAGTTCGCCCAGCTCGCGAAGCTGCGTCACGCCGAGCAGTTTCCCGAACCCGTTGGCGACGTAGAGAGCTGCGGGAACGCGCTCGTCGAACAGGTTGCCTCCGTGGGGCAGGATGACCGTAACTCCCGTCCGTACCGAGTCGGCCTCCCATACCGTCATCTGTCCAACCGCGACGCCCGCCACGTCGGTGATCGCGTTGTAGCGGCCGGGCTGGAAGATCCCGGGTGCTACGCCGAGGTCCCGCGCCCGGGGACGGTCGTTCTGTGCTTCAGCGTCGCTGGTCATTAGCGCGATTGTCATAGTTAGCGCCAGGAGACCGATCGTCCCGGCATGGGCCGTCTTGTGGCGGGCCGGCGATCGCAGCCTGCGTATCGAGATTCGCATGTTCTGCTACTGCGTTATGGGCTCTGGCTGGCGCTTACTTTCCGAGGTGACGTTCCCGGGCCTTCGCTGCCGCGTCGGGTCTCTTGGTAACGATGCCGTCGACCATATGTGCACCCGCATCCCCAGATCGTGGGCTCGCTCGACGAGTCGCGGCGTCACGACGCGCAGGCCCCAGTAGCGTTCCGGTATCTGTAGCGCTTCCACGTGCCTCCTCCAGAAACCGTCGGTGCGGGTCCAGTGCAGGAGCATGAAAGCGAGCATCTGGTCGAGGGTCGCGCTGCGGGGGCCGGGCCAGTCGCGCATCGCCGGCGCCCGCTGCCACGAGTACCAGGACGCGATCAGGACGCGGTCACGCGCTCCGTGCTCATCGATGAGTCGGCGGGTGGGCTCAGCCGCTCGCCGCTCTTTTATGTCCAGGTTGAAGCGTGTATCCGGAAATGCCTCCAGCACCTCGGCGAGAGTGAGGATTGACTGGCCCGTCCCTCGGTAGGGAAAGCTGACACCGCCGTCCGGCGAAAAGCGGTGGCCCGCATCGAAGCTGCGCAACTCGCTCAGCCTGTAGCGGCCGACCGGTCCCGAGCCCTCTGTATTCTCGGATAGGTCGCCGCCGTGGTGGAGCACCGGATGACCGTCGCGCGAGAGGTGCACGTCGGCCTCGATGGCGTCGGCTCCCTGCTCGAGTGCTATGCGCAGCGCTTCGAGCGTGTGATCCGGCGCGTAGGCGGAGGCGCCGCGGTGCGCCAGGATCATTGGCTCGTTGCAGAAAAAGTGATGAGGCATGGCCGTGTTGGATATTGCATCTAATACTTTGCCATGGTCGGATCCACCTCGTCCGACCACGCCAGCAGCCCTCCCGTCAGGTTGTACGCGTTTCTGAACCCCGCATCCATTAGCAGGCGAACGGCGTAAGCGCTGCGCCGCCCGCTCCGGCAAATAACCACTATGTCCTCGTCGCTCTGGACGAGCCGAGCGATGCTGGAGGGGAACTCCTTCAACGGGATCAGCTCGGCGTCCTCGAGCTTTGAGATGTTCAACTCGGTCGGCTCGCGGACGTCGATCACGCGGACCGGGTCGCCGGCATCGAGGCGCGCTTTGAGCTCGGCGGCGGTGATGACCGGAACGCCCTCCTCGAGCCTGCGCCCCTCCACCTCCGCTTCGCGGATGCCGCAGAATACCTCGTAGTCGATCAACTCGCGGACGGTTGGGTTCTCACCGCAGATCGGGCACTCCGGGTCCTTGCGGAGCTTGACGTCGCGGAAGCGTACCCGCAGCGCATCGAACAGTAGCAGGCGCCCGATCAGCGGGTCGCCGGCGCCCAGAATCAGCTTGATCGTCTCGTTCGCCTGCAGCGCCCCGATGATCCCCGGCAGGACACCGAGGACGCCGCCCTCGGCGCAGGACGGCACCAGGCCCGGCGGCGGTGGCTCGGCATAGAGGCAGCGGTAGCACGGACCCTGCTTGGCGTAGAAGACCGAGGCCTGGCCCTCGAAGCGGAAGATGGAACCGTAGACGTTCGGGATACCCAGCAGCACGCAGGCATCGTTGACCAGATAGCGCGTTGGGAAGTTGTCGGTCCCGTCGACGACGATATCGTACCCCGAAAGGATATCCAGCGCGTTATCGGATGTCAGTCGGACCTCATGGCCCTCGACGTTGATCCCCGGGTTGACATCGAGCAGCCGGTCCCGTGCCGACTCGAGCTTCGGCCGGCCGACGTCGCTGGTCCCGTGCAATATCTGGCGCTGCAGGTTGCTGGACTCGACGACGTCGAAGTCGACGAGCCCGATCGTGCCGACTCCGGCGGCGGCTAGATAGAGAGATGCAGGGGAGCCGAGGCCGCCCGCGCCGACGAGGAGGACGCGCGCCTGCTTCAGTTTCTTTTGCCCCTCCAGCCCGACCTCCGGGAGGATCAGGTGCCGGGCGTAGCGGCGCATCTCTTCGGGTGAGAACTCTACTTCCTTCACTTCTACCGCCGTGGCGACACCGCCGGCGATCGACGGGACGATCCTGATCTCGTCGCCCACCGTCAGGCCGGCGTCTTCTCTGCCTTCAAGGTAGCGGATGTCCTCGTCATTTAGGTAGATGTTGACGAAGCTCCGCAATTGGCCGTCGTCGGAGTAAAGATGCCGCCTGAGTTGCGTGTAGCGCGAAGTAAGCTCGGACAAGGCTTGGGCCACGGTGCCCGCATCCACCGTTACCGAGTCCCGGCCCTCGGTGTACTGCCTGAGCGGCGTGGGAACGATGACTGTGATCTGGTCCATTATTCCTCTGTTCCTGTTGTTACGAATCCTCTGTCATTGATCTCGATTCCATCGAAGGCGTTCCGGTCGTCGGACAGCCGCCAGGCTCGGGCGTCTGCCGTCCGTCCCTCTACCACGCTGACGATCAGGTAGATGTACCAGGGCCAGGCGTGCTGGCGATCGAAGTCCGAAGGGGCGGGCGGTGCGTCGGGATGGGAGTGATAGTAGCCGACGACCTGGAGGCCGGTGTCAGAGGCGCGGCGCTCGAGTGCCAACACGTCGTCTGGACCGATCAGGTAACGCCGGCGGCGCTCCTCCTCTCTGGAGTTATCCGCTGGGACCGCTTCCACGACCTCGATCGTGGTCTCATCGTGCACGATCCCCAGGAGACCGCCGGGCGCCTCCTCGGGGTAGAAGGCCTCTACGTGCTCGCGTATCAGCGCCAGCGCTCCCGGGCCCACCACGAGTTGGGCGCCCGGGTTCTCGCTCTTCCCGCGACTCTGTCTCAAAGCTTCTCTTGCCATAGTCCCAGGCTCAGGTAGCGATCCGCGCCGTCGGGAAAGATCACAACCAGGCAACCTGCCGCCAACTCGGAGGCGACACAGCGCGCCGCGACCGCGGCGGCGCCCGATGATAGGCCGACCAACAGGCCGAAGTCACGGGCGAGCTGCCGGGCCATGTCGTAGGCCTCCTCGGTGCGCACCCGCAGCGTGCGGTCGGGGAGCGACGCATCGTAGATGCCCGGGACGATGGAGGTCGGCAGGTGCTTGAGGCCTTCGATCCCGTGAAAGCCGTCGTCCGGCTCGACGGCGACCAGCTCGATCCCGGGATCGCGCTCCCTGAGGTAGCGCCCGGTCCCCATCAATGTGCCGGCGGTTCCAAGGCCCGCCAGGAGATGCGTGACCTCACCCGCCGTGTCGCGCCAGATCTCCGGCCCGGTCCCCTCGTAATGTGCACGCGCGTTCGCCGGGTTGCTGTACTGGTCGGCATAGTAGTATCGGCGGGGCGCCTCCGCTGCCAGCCGACGGGCCTGCCTGATGGCCCCGTCCGAACCCTCAAGCGGGTCGGTCTCGATGACCTCGGCGCCGTACGCCTGCAGCAAGGCCTTCCGTTCCTCGCTGGCGTTCGCCGGCAGGCAGATCGTGACCCCGAAGCCCCTGGCGGCGCCGAGCATGGCGTAGGCGATGGCCGTGTTTCCCGAGCTGGCATCCAGCAACCGCTTGGCCCGCAGCTGGCCCTTACGCTCGGCGTCGAGGACGATGGCACGGGCGGCCCGATCCTTCACCGAGCCGCCGGGGTTCAGCCATTCCGCCTTCGCCAGGACCCGGACCGTCGGCGCCAGGTCGGGGAAGGTGAGAGGTAGCAGCGGTGTGCCGCCGACGAGATCGGCGATCCCCTGCTGCGGACCCGGCGATCCCACGGCCGGCACCGCAGCCGCTGGCCCCATGGCCTTTGTCGCTGTTCGCATGATCATAAATGTCACCAAAGAAAACGGCCGCGTACCCTTGGGCCGCGGCCGGAGTCTGTGCTTCGCGATACAGGTCTCAGGTCAAGCTCGTTACCTCACTCGCATAGCGCCTCACCTCCGGCACGGCACGCCAGGTGCCGTGACAACAAGCGCAGTGACAACAGATGCAAACGAGTTGGGCCATATGCCTGAATCGCTCCCAGGGTTCGCCGTCCTTGAGAGTCTCCTCTCTCTAGGTATAGAACTCGGCCCGCCCGGCGTAGGTTCCCGCTCAGACCTCCACCGCCAGACTGCGGCGAATCGCCTGGATGTTCTCAACGATAGAGCCCTTGGAGAACACCGCGGAGCCGGCGACCAGGACGTTGGCGCCGAATGACACTACCACCGGAGCCGTCGTCGGGTCGATACCGCCGTCGACCTCTATCTGGACATTCGGCAGACCGGCGGACTCGAGCACTCGGGCCAGACGTGTGATCTTCGGCAGGCTCTCGCGTATGAAGCCCTGGCCACCGAAGCCGGGGTTCACCGTCATCACCAGGACCAGGTCGATGAAGGGGAGGATGTCGACCAGCGTCTCGACCGGGGTGGAAGGGTTCAGGGCGACGCCCGGCTGCGCGCCCAGCTCGCGAATCTGCTGCACGGTTCTCGATCATGAGGTGGACGTCGAGGGGGAGCTTAGTGGCTCGCCGTGCCGCCTCGACGATCAGTGGGCCGATAGTGATGTTGGGGACGAAGTGCCCATCCATCACGTCGACGTGGATCCAGTCGGCGCCACCCTTCTCGGCCTCGGCGATCTGTTCGCCCAGTCTCGTGAAGTCGGCGCTCAGGATACTCGGGGCAATTTTGACTGGCATCGGCGTGCGTGCGGTTTTGGCTATGGGAATTCCCACTACAAACATCCCGTTTATGCTATCCCTATCCTGCCCCCGACCTTCTTCATCGCTTCGAGCACTGCATCGAGATGCTCTGTTTCGTGTGCCGCCGAGATCTGGCAGCGGATGCGCGCCGTACCGTGCGGGACCACAGGGTAGCCGAAGCCGATCACGAAGACACCCTCGTCGAGGAGCATCTTGCTCATGCGGATGGCCTCGGCGGTCTCGCCGATGATGATGGGCACGATGGGCGTGTCGCCTTCGATCGGCTTGAACCCCGCTTCCAGTAGCTTCTCCCGGAAATACGCCGTGTTGTCCCTGAGCTTCTGGACCCGCTCGGGATGCTGCTCGAGATATTCGATCGCCGCCAGCGAGTGTGCCGTCGTGGCGGGCGGCAGCGCGTTCGAGAAGAGCATCGGCCGCGAGCGCTGCGTCAGGTAATCGGTCAGCTCTGCGGGGCCCGCGGTGAAGCCGCCGGCGGCGCCGCCCAGCGCTTTGCCCAGGGTGCTGGTGATGACGGGCACCTCGCCGTGGAGCCCGTAGTGCTCGGGTGTGCCGCGACCGGTCTTTCCGAGCACGCCCGTGGCGTGTGAGTCGTCGACGGCGACGACGGCGTCGTACTTCTCCGCCAGCTCGACAATATCGGGCAGCCTGCAGATGTCGCCCTCCATCGAGAAGACGCCGTCGGTGATGACGAACCGGTGTCTGGCACTCTGTGTATCCTTGAGCGCCTGCTCCAGATCCTGCATGTCGGAGTGCTTATATACTTTCCGAGTCGCCTTCGTCATTCGCACGCCGTCGATGATCGAGGCGTGGTTCAGCTCGTCGGAAATCAGAGCGTCCTGGTCTTCCAGAAACGTCGGCGTCAGACCCGTGTTGGCGTTCCAGCAGGAAACGTAGGTGAGTGCCGACTCGAGGCCCAAGAAGGCGGCGATCTTCTCCTCGAGCTTCTTGTGCAACGTGAACGTGCCGCAAATAAAGCGGACCGATGATGTGCCGGCGCCGAACTCCTCGTACGCCTCCCTGCCGGCTGCTACGACCTCCGGTGTGTTGCACAGGCCGAGGTAGTTGTTCGAGCAGAGGTTGATCACCTCGCTGCCGGTCTCGTCTATCTTGACCACGGCGGCCTGCGGCGAATCGAGGTGGATGAGCCGCTTGTAGATGCCCTGCTCCTGCATCTCCTGCAGCTCGTGTCGCAGCCGCTCGAACAGCCCGCTCATTGTCGTTGCCTCCGCGTGTGTCGGGGTATCCGTCGATCAGTCAGCGGGTGACTCGTCGCTGCTCCGCGCCGCGACCTGGTGATCGCGGACTCCGAGAAGCCCCCAGTAGATGATCGCGGCGTTGCCCAGGATCAGAATCGGAATGAGAACCGCCCCTTCTAGCCCCATCATCCTCGGTATTCTCCTCTGCTGCCACGGCAGCGGCTGGCGGTCTAAGCGGAGTCGAGTGCCGGGCTAAAATGGCCACCGGCCGGGGGGCCGGCAAGAGCGAACGGCGGGTGAAGCGGGCGGGCCTGCTGGATAAGTCGTTTTCTGTAATGGAGTTACGATGTTGGGTCCCCGGACCGCCCTTTTCACTGGGCACCCCCTCGTCTAGTTTTGAACTACAACGGTAAGGGAACGTGGAACGATGGCATCGGAACGGATCGGACAGCGTGTGCGCCGGGAGCGCGAGGTGTGGCGCCTCGGCCTGCTGCTTTCCGTCTTGCTGCACCTGATCGTTCTGCTGCTGTCCAACACGATAGTGGAGATAGGGCGATCGGCCGCCGGACCGGCGAGCGGCAGCGTACTGGCCGCGCCGGGCGAAGATGCGATGGTCTCGGTTGTTCTGCCTCCACGGAGCGAGATCTGGATCCCGCCTCGCCCCGAAGTCCCGCTGATCGATCCGGTTGACGTGGAGGTTCCCTTCCCGGAGATGGCCGAGAACTGGGTCGAGTTGCGACCTCCGCAGGAACGCGTTGACCCCGGTGTTCGAGGTGGGGAGGGCAGCGGAGATGCGGGGAACACGGCCGAGGGGCAAAACCGACTGGTGGCGCCGTCGCCACGTGGTATCATAATGGCACCCCTAGACCGGCCCCGGTCGGTGCGGGGGCACGAAGTGACCGTGTGGGTCTTCATCAACCAGGCCGGCGCGGTGGACAGCGTACGGCTCGAGCCGCCGACGCCGGATGGGAGGTACAACGCGGACCTGATACGTGAGGCGCGTGATTGGGTGTTCGAGCCGGCGCTACAGCGCGGCCGCCCGGTGGCAATGTGGTGGAGCTACACCTGGAAACTGTGACGAACACAAGGAAGTCAACGAGAGGACGAATACTGTGGGTCGATGATGAGATCGACCTGCTGTTGCCTCATCGGCTGGTCCTCGAGCAGCGCGGCTACGAGGTCGACACGTCGCCCAACGGTGACGACGCCCTGAGCCAGATTCGCCGCCATCCCTACGACCTGATCATTCTCGACCAGGAGATGCCGGGGCGCACCGGCGCACCGTCGATACTCGTATCGCTGTGGTGATGGTCACCAAGAGCGAGGAGGAGACGACGCTGCGGGAAGCGATCGCCCGGCGAGCCGACGATTACATAGTGAAGCCGACAAGTCCACGGCAGGTCGCGTCGGTCGTCGCGCGCCTGCTCGAGGGTCCCGGGCTGCGTCACGAGCAGATAGCACGTGATTTCGTGCGCGCTTTCTCCGAGCTGCGCGCCCGCATCGACGGTGCCCGGAACTCTCGAGATTGGACTGACCTGTACTCCGAGATGATCAACTGGGACCTGCAGCTGAGTGAGGCGGATGAGTCGGGTCTGCTCGAATCGCTGCACACGCTCAGCGGTGATGCCCAACGCGAGTTCACCGAATTCGTGATCGAGAACTACGCCGCCTGGGTCGCGAAGGATGCGAGCGATCGCCCGTCGCTTTCCGTCGACGTGATCCCGCACTTCTTCTTGCCGCTGTTGGCGCGCGGCGAGCCCGCGGTGCTCATCGTGGTCGACTGTCTTCGGCTGGACCAGTGGCGCTCGCTACAGCCGGTTATCGAGGAGGACTTCGAGGTCGAGTCCGACCTCTACATCTCGATCCTGCCCAGCGCCACGCCCTACTCTCGAAACGCGATATTCGGTGGAGTCTTCCCCGACGAGCTGGCGGAGCAGTGGCCGGGCTGGCCGAGGTCCCACGAGAATTCGGGTCTCAACTCGTTCGAGGATGAGCTGTTCAGGCAGCAGATCGAGCGACTTACCGGCGGCTCGCTGCCCACGCACTATGAGAAGGTGCACACGCTTAGCGACGGTGAAGGGATGCTGCGGCGCCTGCCGACGTTGCTCGATGAACCGCGCGCGATCGCCATCGTCTTCAACTTCGTCGATCTGCTCACTCACGGGCGTGGGGAGTCGCAGCTGCTGTTCGAGATGGCCCGTGATGCGAAGGCGCTCCGCCGACTAACGGTGACCTGGTACAAGGGCTCCGATCTGCGGAAGGCGCTGAAGTTGCTGAGCGCTCGGGGCGTTCGGGTCTTGCTGACGACGGATCACGGGTCGGTCCATTGTCATCGGCCGGCAACGGTGTTTGCCAAGCGGGACGCGACCGCCAGCCTGCGCTACAAGTACGGGGACGACCTGCGAGCGGAGAACCCGGAGACGGTGTTCCTGGTCCAGGACGGCGAGTTGATCCGACTGCCACGCGGCGGCCTGAAGACCAACTATCTGATCGCTCGTGAAGACTACTTCTTCGTCTATCCAACGAAACTGCGGGAGTACCAGTCTCGCTACCGGGACAGCTTCCTGCACGGCGGCGTTAGTCCGGAAGAGATGATCCTGCCGGTCGCGCTGCTCAAGCCGCGGGGTGAAAGTCGTTGAAGATCTGGTCGCGGCTGCTCGGCTATCTCCGACCCTATCGCGTGCTGGTGATGGCAAGCCTGGCCGCTATGGCGATCGGGTCGCTGCTCGACGGCTTCTCGATGATTCTTCTCATCCCGTTCCTCCGTTCGCTGTTCGGGGATGCGGCGGTGCTGCAGGGTGCAGGCAGCATGGTGGAGCGAGTGCTCGATGTCGTCTTGGGTGGCCTCCTGGAGGGTGCGAGCCCGAACGAAGCGCTGCGCAATGTCGTGATCGTCGTGATGGCCGCGATCCTGCTGAAGAACCTCTTCTTCTACACGGCGAGTGCGCTGGGCGTGACGGTGCAGGAGGGTGTCGTCCGCAACATGCGCGACGAGTTATACGGCCACCTTCAGCGGCTTCCGCTGGGCTTTTTCGATCGCAACAAGACGGGCCAGCTGGTGGCGCGCGTGTTCAGCGATACGAACAAAACGAAGGAAATCGTCAAGCACACGATGGCGGATGCACTGAAACATGTCGTGTCGTTGGTGGCCTTCGTGTCGATATTGTTCCTCATCTCTTGGAAGCTGACGCTCCTGGCGGTCGTCGTGGCGCCACTTTTACTCGGGTTCCTCAAGCCGATGCTGCACCGGTTGCGCCGCGGGTTCCGCCGCGCCTACGACGCGCAGGGTGAACTGACAAGCATGCTGCAGGAGACGGCGTCGGGCGCGCGATTGGTCAAGGCGTACCGAGCCGAGGTGTACGAGCAAGATCGCTTCAGTACGACTAACCAGGCCTATTACAAAGACGTGGTCCATGCGGAGCGCATCAGCCTGTTGAGCGCACCGCTCTCCGAGCTGTTGGGCGCTGCGGTGACGCTGGTCCTGGTTTGGGTCGGCGCACAGTTCGTGTTCAGCGGCGAGCTGACCGCTGAGGCGTTCCTAACATTCTTGACCGTGTCGCTGCGTGTACAGTCGCCGCTGAAAGGGCTGACGATGTTCCCGGCGCGAGCGCAGGCGTCGCTCGCCGCCGCGGAACGGTTCTTCGAGATCCTCGACACCGGTGTCGAACCCGCGTCCGCTGTTGGTCGCCGGGTGGACGGTCTCGAACGCGACGTAACCTACGAAGACGTCCATTTCGCCTACGATGGCGAGGAGGCCGTGCTAAGAGGCGTGAGCTTCAAGATGAAGCGCGGTGAAGTCGTCGCCCTGGTGGGGCCGTCGGGTGCTGGGAAGAGCACGTTGGTCGATCTCTTGCCTCGCTTCTACCGGCCGCTTAGCGGACGCATCTTGCTGGACGGTGTTGACATCGGGGAGATACAGCTCGACTCGCTGCGCAAGCTGTTGGGGGTGGTATCGCAGGAGACGATCATCTTCCACGACACCGTCCGTGCCAACATCGCCTACGGAGCTCCCGACCGCTACAGCCAGGGAGAGATCGAGGCGGCGGCGAACGCGGCGAACGCCCACGAGTTCATCGTGCGCCTTCCGGAAGGTTACGACACGCTACTCGGTGATCGCGGCGTCCGCCTCTCGGGTGGTCAGCGCCAGCGGATCGCCATCGCGCGGGCGATCCTGCGTGACCCACCGCTCTTGATCTTCGACGAGGCTACGTCGGCGCTCGACACTGAGTCCGAGCGGCTGGTCCAGGGTGCCATTAACCGATTGCTTGCCAACCGAACGGTCATCGTCGTCGCTCACCGCTTGTCGACGATTCAAGGCGCGCACCAGATCATCGTCCTCGCTGACGGTGAGATCGTGGAGGCAGGTCGCCACGACGAGCTGCTGGCGCACCGGGGACCCTACCGCAGGCTCTATGAGCTGCAGTTCGATGCGGCCGCGGGCCACGTCGCCGGCGGCGAGGTGGAAGCCAGCTGATCCGCATACGCCATCTGCTCGAGTACGGACTTGTGAGGCTCGTCTTCGGCCTGCTGGGCCGTGCCCCGGGGTTGAGCGAGCGACTGGGCGCCGGCCTGGGCGGCTTGGCCCATCGCCTTGGCTGGCGTCGCCGGGTGGTCGAGTCACAGTTGGCGCAGGCTTATCCGGAGAGCGGCGATGGCTGGATCCGTGATACGGCCAAATCGTGCTACAAGCATCTGGGCCGCGAGTGGTTCACGGTACCCGCTCTGGTCCGGGGTGGGCTGGACGAGGTACGCAGGCGCGTAGAATTCAGCGAGGGGCGAGAAGCGTTGCAGGCCGCGTTCGAAGAGGGTCGCGGGGTAGTGGTCGTGAGCGGGCATTTCGGGAACTGGGAGCTTGCGGGCTCGGTGCTGGCTGCCTTCGGTTTCCCGGTCGATGCGGTCTGGCAGCGGTTGAAGAACGAGTCGCTCGGTCGTTTCGTGGAGGAGACTCGGGAGCGGCTAGGGATGAAGTTGATCGAGCGCGGCCACGCCTGGGATCGCCTCTCGGACAGCCTGGCCGCCGGGCGTGTCCTCGCTTTCGTCGCGGATCAAGACGCGCGGCGCAGCGGGGTGTTCGTCCCCTTCTTCGGACGACTGGCTTCGACCCACCGGGCCCCGGCGCTGCTGGCGCTGAGAGCCGGCACCCCGTTCTTCGTGGGTGGGGCCCATCGGATCGAGCCGCGACGTTACCGTGCCTGGATCGTGCGGCTCGAGCCGCCTAACGGTGTCGACAGCAGGCGGCAGGTTCTCGAGCTCACCCGCATGTGGACGAGTGAGCTGGAGCGGCGCATCAGACTTTCGCCCGAGCAGTATTTTTGGCATCATAAGCGTTGGAAAACCGTACCGCCGGGAACAGTACCTGAGGCCGGCGGTAATACGACATAGGATCTACGCGACTTGCCGCACCACGACACAGTCTGTGGTGGCGGAGACCGCATAACGAAGAAAAACTGTGATCTATATCTGCATTCCCGCGCACAACGAGGAACGGACCGCGGGCGTCCTGCTGTGGAAGATCCGCCAGGTCATGTCCGAGTTCGGGCGCGACTACGAGGTGCTGCTTCTCGATGACGCGTCGACCGATCGCACCTACGAGGTCGTAGCGCCCTACGCGCAAGTACTCCCACTTTCGATCCTCCGCAACGAGGCCCGCGAAGGGCACGGCGCTTCGCTCGAACGACTCCTGCGCGAGGCGGTGACTCGGTGCGCGTACCCGCGACGAGACGTCATAGTCACGCTGCAGGCCGACTTCACCGATGAGCCGCTGGCGATCCCGGGCTTGGTCAAGCGAATCGAGGGCGGCGCGGACCTTGTCGTCGCGACCCAGCAGCCCAACGGCGTTTCGGTACCACTGGCGATTCGTTGGATCCGCAGAGGCCTGCCCTGGCTGGAGCGTATGTACAAGTTGCCGGAAGGGCTCAGCGATCCGATCTCCGGTCTGCGCGCCTACAGGGTCGGTCTACTCAAGCGGGCTTTCCGCGAGCGGGACGGCGAGCCGCTGGTGAAGCGTGACGGCTGGGCAGCCAGCCTCGAGTTGCTGCTGGCTGTCGCGCCGCACACGAAGCGGGTCGAGGAAACGCGGTCGGAGGTGCGCTACGATAGGCAGGCGCGTCCCAGCCGCCTGTCGGTTTGGCGTGCGGCCCGCGACTACATCGGATTGTTGAGGCGAAGATGAGGTTCCTATCTGGACTGGTGCTGCTGGGTCTGCTTATCCCGGTCACGGGCGTTGCTCAAGACGATCCGCCGGTGGCGTCGGAAGGCGTGGCGATCGCCGAGGTGCCGTTCGGGATCGGCGAGCGCATGGACTACCGGGTGAAGTTCGGCCCGCTCAAGGTCGGGCAGGCCCATATGGAGGTGGAGGGGCTCGACACGATCGCCGGTTACGCCGCGTACCACCTGCAGTTCCACATGAGCGGCTCCGTCCCGTTCTACAAATTGGATGACACGCAGCAGTCGTGGCTCGACGTCGCGCTGCTCGCCACGCGCCGCTACCATCAAGATTCTCACCAGGGCAGTTACGAGCGGTATCGCGAATACGAATTCGATCTTGAACACGGAATCCTCACCGGGCTGGAGGGGGAGACCGATTCTATTCCGGAGAATGCGCTGGACGAAGCCGCGTTCATCTACTTTGTGCGCTCGATCGAGCTCGAGGTAGGCGAGACCTACGAGTGGAACCGTTACTACCGTTTCGACAGGAACCCGGTGATCCTGCAGGTGCTGCGCCGGGAGCGGGTCAAAGTCCCCTTGGGTGAATTCGAGACGATAGTGGTGCGACCGATCATCAAGACGGGTGGTATCTTCGCGGAGGGTGGCGAAGCGGAGATCTACATCACGGATGACGAACTTCGTATCCCGGTCCGGCTCAACACCAAGATGAAGGTCGGGTCGGTGGTACTCGAGCTCACTGAGTACAGAGAAGGGGAGAAGCTCACGCCTGAGATTCTGGGAGGTCGCTGAGCCGGCGGTCCCGCGGAGGTCACTCCGTCTCCTTCAAGTCCTCACCGAAGAACCGCTCGATCAATCGCGATACGGCATCTGGGGCGCTGACCATCGGCAGGTGGCGAGCGCCCGGAACGATCTCGAGCTGCCCGTTCGGCAGGCCATCGACGATCGTGCGCCCGTGTGCGGCAGGTGTTAGGCCGTCTTTTTCACCCCAGATGACGAGGGTCTTCGCGCGAATACGGCCGAGTACCGGCCGTATATCGTGGTCCCGCAGCTCGTGCATACCGCTCAGCATACTTCGCGGCCCGGCTCTGAGCATGTCGCCGATGAAGGTCGAGTAGAACCGCAGCGGGCACCAGGACCAGAATTGCAGGACGCGGCCGAGCGCCCGGCCGGGACCGACGCCGGGAACGCCTGCGCTGTCCAGCAGAACGAGTCGGCGCACCCGTCCGCCGTAGTCCGCAGCGATCTGGGCGGCGATGGCGCCGCCCATCGAGTGACCGCAGAGGAAGAAGTGTGCGAGTCCTATACGGTCCACAAGCTTGATGACCGCCCGTGCCGCGTCGGCGATCCCCAGCATCGGGCCCGGCGAGCGGCCGAAGCCCGGCAGATCGGGCGCGATCAAGCGGAGGCTGGCCGACGAGAGCTCGGGAAAGAGGGGAAACCACCAGCGAGATGAGGCACCGAGGCCGTGCAACATCACGAGTGGCGCGCCTACGCCGGCCTCATAGTAGTACATGCGGAGGCTACCCTCCTGTAATTCGCGGCGCATGACCACGCGCGAGGTCAGCGTCCCTGCACGGGGCCCCTTCGCTGTTACGATTCGGCGCTTCCCCATCCTCCACCTCCTGGTGTGCGGATACTGATGATGTCTCCCGCTCGGGCTTCGATGGCCGACTTCCCCTTGAGTTGTGTCCAATCACCATCGCGGTTCATCCAGCTCTCACCGCAATTGCCTGGTGCACCGCCGTGAGCGCCGCACGGCGCGTATCGCCGCCGTTCGGCCAGGAGATTGACGCTTGCCGGGGTCAGTAACTCGATGTCGCGGCGAAGTCCGTCGCCACCCCTGCGCAGCCCATCACCACCCGATCCGTGGCGCAGCGAGTAGTGCCGCACGCGCACCGGAATCTCGTGCTCCAGGGCCTCGATCGGAGTGTTGAGCGAGTTGGTCATGTGTGTATGAACGCCGGATAGTCCGTGTCGCTCGGGCCCGCCCCCCATCCCGCCGCCCACGGTCTCGTAGTAGGCGAACGACCGGCCCGTCCGCGGGTCGACGCCACCCACGGTGAAGTTGTTCATCGTCCCGCTCGAGCAGGCCGGTATCAGGTCGGGCAGCGCCTGACCAAGGGCGCGGAACACGACGTCCACTATCCGCTGCGACGTCTCCACGTTTCCCGCTGCCACCGCGGCGGGCGGCCTTGCGTTTACCACGGTGCCCGGCGGCGCGACGATGGTGACGGCGGGCATAGCGCCGCCTCCCGCGGGTAGCGGCGTCTCCAGAAGGGCTTCGGCGACGCAGCGCAGCACGTAGCGCACGGCCGACTCGGTGATAGCTGCCACGGCATTGATATTACCGGAGACCTGAGTCGCCGAACCGCTGAAGTCCACACGCATCTCCGCGCCCCGGACCGTTACCGTGGCGGCGATCCGCACCGGCTCATCGACCACGCCGTCGTCGTCCATGAAATCCTCTGCCGCGTACTCGCCGTTCGGGATGCGCTCGATCACGGCGCGCACCAGACGGTCGGCGTAGGCGGCCAGGGCATCGAAAGCGGCGGCGAGCGACTCGGTGCCGCCGCGAGCTGCTAGTTCCTCCAGCCGCCGCACGCCTACGTCGAGCGCGGCGAGCTGTGCGTGGAGATCGCCTTCACGCTCCACCGGTGTCCGAACGTTGGTGAGTAACAGGCGCCAGACGTCACTCTGAATCGTGCCACCTCTTGTGAGAAAGACGGGTGGGATCCGCAGCCCCTCCTGGTAGATCTCTCTCGACAGCGGCATCGATCCGGGCGCCAGGCCTCCGACGTCGGCGTGGTGGGCCCGCGAGGCGACGTAGGCGATCGGACCGGCGAATCCGTCCACCCACACACCGCGCACCGCCGTCAGGTCGGGAAGGTGAGTACCCCCGTGGTAGGGGTCGTTGAGCACGACTACATCCCCGTCCTCCAGGCTCGTGGCGCCCAGGGCGGCTTCCACGCTCTGGGGGATGGCCCCCAGGTGCACGGGCATGTGGTCGCCGAGAGCGACCGGGCGTGCCCGCGGATCGCAGATCGCGCAGCTGTAGTCGCGCCGCTCCTTGATGTTTGGGGAGTAGGCGCTACGCCGAAGTGCCGCCCCCATCTCCTCGCCGATGGCGAGCAACAGGGAGCGGTAGACCTCCAGCCTTATCGCGTCCAGTCGCGCGGAGCCGCCGGTTTGCGCCGATTGCATGTCGTGAGCCTGTCTTTATTATTATGCTGTTCGCCAACAGCTGCTCGCTGCGGGCTCTCCCGGAGAGTTCAGCGACGCAGTGTAATTGTAGGTAGAGGAGGCTGCCTTGGGCAAACGCAGCAAGGAGGTTAGGCCTGAACCTTCGGTGTTCGATAAAGCGCGGAACGAGTTGATGGGCCAGATTAGGCACTGTGGGGTGCTGGGTGCCACCGAGGAGCAGCAGGACGCCTGGTTCAAAGAGACGATGCAGTACCTGGCGAAACGCTATCCGGCGGTGAGCGAGGAGGAACTGGCCGAGCTTGATGCCATCGGCCGGCGCTACTGCCGGCCGGTCATATCGTATGGCGGTCGAAGCCAATCGGACAGCGAGGGCACGAGCTGAAGGTACGCGAGACGACATCGCCCTGGCCGCGCGCCGGGGCCCTTTTTTGCTCTCCGTTCCCTTAGATGACGACGATTGAGGTTGTGTGGAGGCTGTTGGCGGTCCTGCTTCTGGTGGGCGCCAACGGCTTCTTCGTTGCTGCGGAGTTCGCTCTCGTCAGCGCAGACGAAACCCGCCTCGCCGGTCTCGTGGAAAAAGGCGATCGCCTGGCACGCAACGTCACGCGAGCGCGGGGCGATCTCAACCTTCATCTGTCTTCCTGCCAGATCGGCATCACACTCGCCTCCCTGGGGTTGGGTTGGATCGGCGAGCCCGCCATCGCGCAGACCCTGGTTTCCTTTTTCTCAGGTGTTCCCGAACCGTTCAACCTGATCGCGCGCCACGGCGTGGCGGTAGTTATCGCGTTCGCCTTCATCACCTACCTGCACGTCGTGCTGGGAGAGCTTGCGCCGAAGGCGCTGGCGATCTTCCATCCCGAGCAGGTGGCACGATGGGTTGTACGGCCGCTGGTCCTCTTCACGCGGGCGGGCCGCCCGTTGATCTGGTCGCTCAACGAGTCGGCCAACTTGCTGCTACGGGTGTTCGGGGTGCGCCTACCCAGCGAAGCGGAGCGTGTGCATAGCCCGGAAGAAATCATGGTGCTCGTCAAGCGGAGCCATGATGTGGGGAAGGTCGAGCAGGACGAGCAGGCGATGATCCACGGCGTCTTCGAACTGACGCGCATGGTTGCCCGTGAGGTGATGACGCCGCGGCCAGATATCGTGGCCGTGCCGGTCGATATCGAGTTCGCGGAACTAGTGTCAACGACAGACCGCTCGGGCCATTCCCGGTTGCCTGTGTACAGGGACAGTCTCGACAACGTCGTCGGCGTCGTGTTGGTGAAGGACCTGTTGCCGCTCGCCGTCGCCGGGGAGCAGGATGGCTTTGACGTCACGAAGATCATGCGGGAGCCGTATTTCGTTCCCGACACGAAGTCGGTGGACGAATTGCTCGCCGAGTTGCGCCGTCTGAAAATTCACATGGCCATAGTCGTGGACGAGTTCGGCGGCACCGATGGCCTCGTGACGCTCGAGGACCTGATCGAGGAGATCGTCGGCGAGATCTACGACGAGTACGACGAGGCGCGTCCGATGTACACTACGACGCTGGGCGGCCAGCCGCTCATCGACGGCGGCGCGCCGATCGATGAAGTGAACGAGAAGTACGAGCTCGAGCTTCCCGAGGAGGACTACGACACCTTGGGTGGCTTCATACTCGGCGAACTGGGCCACGTGCCCAAGCGAGGCGATGTCGTTCGGGCCTCAGGCGCCGACCTCGTGGTCGAGCGAGTCGACGAGCGCCGCGTGCGTCTCGTGCGACTGCTCAAGGGCGATGACGAATCGACAGAGACGCCGCGCGCCAACCGGGATGAAGCCGGCGGTGGGGACAAGATCCGATGAGAATCGAGCAGCGGACGTTGGGGCTTGCTAATTCAAGCCTACTTGGTCATGGATAACTGGGTGTCGGATATTGGATATTGAATCAACATGGACGATCTCGACCGTCTTTATTACGAGTTCGTGGAGATACTTCGCCGAGAGCGACCGTCCGCACTGAAGGACGAACCGCTCACCATCGCCGAGGTTCACGAACAGATCATACCCTATCGCCGGATCCGTAACCGCGTGGGGCTCGGATCGCACGGGGACTACGAGGCGACACTCTCGCGCCTGCTGGCCGGGGAACGTGACTATCTACTCAGCGACCGCGATGTGCAGGAGGAGTTGAGGGCCGGGCTAGAGGAGTCTCTGCCCGACATCCGCCGCTTCCTCGCGTTCCCGGACGTCCGCGTCTGGCTCAATGCCGACAAGGTTCCGCCACCTGGAGACATTCGCTATGCTCCGCCCGAGCTGCGCGAGGGGGTCGACTGGGTGAGTGAGGCCATCGAAAGCCACGAGGAAGAGCGCGCAGCCGAGTCGCAATCCAGCGAGGACCAGCTGGAAGCGGCTGAAGGGGACGAACCGGCCGCGCCGGCGTTCTGTCCCATGTGCGGCGGTGAGGCTCCCGAGTCTTCTGCGTTTTGCCCGTTCTGCGGCCGCCGGCTGACCGCCGAGGCCTGCCGGACCTGCGGTGCGGATCTGGATCCCGTCTGGTCGTTCTGTTCGAGTTGCGGGGCCCCCAGGTCAAACCCGGCAGACTCTGCTTGACGGGCCTTTGGAGGGCGGGTATTATCCGTCCGCAAATCTTCCTGTTTCAGAGTTTCGAACGCAGCTCGCTGTCGGCGTCTCATCTGTCGCGCCGTCAGGCGCGAGTCGGCACGCTGGTCGAGGCGGCTGCTTTGTAACCACAGTGGAGGGAACGAGATGTCTCGCAAGAACGCAGTGGTGGCGCTGGGGATGGCGTTGGGGCTGGTGGCTTTCGTGGCCTGCGCCGGCGGTGACGCCGGTTCGCAGGAGGCCGCCTCCGGCGCGACGGCGGAGACCGCGGCGGCGGCGGCCGAGGGCGGACAGCAGATGGAGCTACCCGAGGGCGTGACGACGGAGATGGTGAACCAGGGCCAAGAGGTTTACGCTGGCGCCGGTCTCTGCTACGTGTGTCACGGTGCTGAGGGTCAGGGCATGCCGGGGTTGGGCGCGAATCTGACCGACGACGAGTGGACCCTCGGAGACGGCACATTCGATTCCATCGTCGAGGCCGTGATGAACGGCGTCGACTCGGGCGAGTCGACCACGGGTACCGCGATGCCGCCGAAGGGGGGGAGTGGGATCACCGACGACCAGGTGAGACAGGTCGCTGCCTACGTTTGGACCCTGAGCCACTAGTGCAGTAAGCCGACTGATCGCCGGCGACACGATGCCCCCGGCGGCTCGGCCCGTCCAGATAGTCTGCGGGCTCGAGTGCCGGGGGCTCTCTTGTCGTGACGCGGTCCTCGCGCGAGTCTAGCCCGGCGGCTAAGTTCTGATCGGGTTCTCCGGTCGACATACCCAACATCCCGGGGGTAATCGTGGAAGCACTACTCGCTGCCCTTGCCGTGGCCGGCGCCACCGCGTTGGCTACCAGTCTCAGAATACTGTGGGAGTACGAACGCGCGGTCGTGTTCCGACTGGGCCGTCTGCGTGGAGCCCGCGGACCCGGACTCATCTTCTTGGTCCCATTCGGTATCGAACGCATGCAGCGTGTCGGCCTGCGGATCGTCGCGATGGATATTCCGCCGCAGGATGTTATCACGCGGGACAACGTCTCGGTGAAAGTGAACGCAGTCCTCTACTTCCGCGTCAGCGTTCCCGTGAAAGCGATCGTGGAAGTCGAAGACTTTCTGTTCGCCACGTCGCAGCTCGCGCAGACGACACTCAGGTCGGTGATCGGGCAGGCGGAGCTCGACGACCTGCTCGCCGAGCGAGAGAAGTACAACGACATGCTTCGCACGATCATCGACGAGCAGACCGACTATTGGGGCATCGAGGTGACGGCGGTCGAGGTGAAGGATATCGATCTGCCCCAGGAGATGAAGCGGGCGATGGCCAGGCAGGCTGAAGCGGAACGTGAGCGGCGCGCCAAGGTCGTCAACGCGCTGGGCGAGCATCAGGCGTCACGCAGGCTCGTGGCGGCGGCGAAGATCATGAGCGCCGATCCGGCGGCCCTGCAGCTTCGCTTCCTGCAGACGGTTTCGGAGATCGCCGCGGAGAACAACTCGACGACACTCTTCCCCATCCCGATGGAGCTGTTCGAGGCGTTCAAGCGCAGGATCCAGCCAGGGGCCGAAGAGTATGAGGAGGAGGTACTCGACGAAGGCGAAGAGGATGTCCCGGAGTTGCCGCCGGCCATGGAGGTGCCGGGTCGGCTGGCGTCCGGCGAGCCGGCACCTGCGAAGAAGAAGAAGGAGAAAGACGAGTGACGAGCCGTTCCCGGCGATAACCGGGCCCCTATCTTAGGTTCACAGGCGATGGAATCGGGCGGCGGACACTATCTCACGCGTCGGGACCTCGAGGCCGTAATCCGGAGGGCGGCGGAGCTCGAGTCCTCAGGCGACAGTGCTGTTCCCGAACTGAGCGAGGCCGATGTGGTGCGCATCGCCCAGGAGGTTGGCCTGTCGGAGGCCAACATCCGGCGGGCGTTGGCGGAGCATCACGGCGTCGGTGACCGGCTTCTGGCAGAACGCGGCTGGATCTCGCGGCTCTGCGGCCCCGGGCTGGTGACGGCGAGCCGCGCCGTTTCGAGGTCGGCGGAGGAGGTCAAGGCCGAGCTCGAGAACCACTTCCATTCCAACCAAAGCCTGACATTGGTGAGGCGTACCCAATACACCTCGCTCTGGGAGCCTGATAAGAGCGTCGTCGCTTCCGTCGTGCGAGGGCTCGATGTGTTCGGGCGAGGATATCAGCTGGCAAAAAGGGGTCGGGCGGTCGAGCTCCGCGTGGTGCCGCTGAGTGATGACTCCTGCCAGGTCGCCCTGACCTCGGACCTCGGGAACGAGCGAGCGGGTTGGTTCTGGGGGTTCGGGGTCGCGGTGGGCATGCCGTTGAGTTGGGTATGGCTCATGTTCATTCTGCAGGGAGCCGTCATCCCAGATCCGTGGCTGCTGGCCACACCCGGCATAATCGTCACCACGGTCGCACTGGCCCGAGCGGGTTATCGCCGGGGCGTGGAGAAGATGCGGCTGATCCTCGACGGCCTCCTGGACCGCCTCGAGCATGACGAGCCGCTGGAGCCGCCGCGCCCGTCGTGGCGTGACCTGCTAAAGTGACCCTGCAGGCGTGGTGCCGCAAACGCCCCCCGGTTCGCGCCTCCGCTGGACCTGCCGCCTGTGGTAAAATGCACAAAATTGGCCCGGCGCCGCGGGCGGCCCGACCTTGAGAAAGGGCGCGTTTTTAAATAGATTTTCCAGGTGATACTCCAGCGGTTGCGTCTCCGTAATTTCCGGAATTTTGAGGACGAGGTCATCGACTTTCCGGAGCGCGGCGCGGCTCTGATCGGCGATAACGGTCAGGGCAAGACCAACCTTCTGGAGGCCGTCTATTACCTGGAGATCTTCCGCTCGTTCCGCGGGGCGCGGGATGAGCAGCTCATCACCTTCGGGTGCGGGCACTTCCGGGTCGAGGCGCACCTCTCGGCGGGCGCTGGCGGCGAGGAGGTGGAGGTGGCGGCAGGTTACGCGCGGGAAGGCCGCCAGAAGAAGGTGACGGTCGATGGCCGTGAGCCCGAGCGGGTTGCCGAGGCCATCGGCCGGGTCGGTGCAATCGTCTTCACCGGCAGCGACGTCGAAATCGTCGCCGGAGGCCCCGGCGCGCGGAGACGCTTCCTCGACATCATCCTCTCGCTTGTGGAGCCGGGGTACGTCACGGCTCTGAAGCGCTACCGGCAGATTCTGTCCCAGCGGAACGGGCTGCTCAGAGACGATGCCGGGCCGACCGAACTGGAAGCGTGGAACGCCGGGTTGGTGGACGCGGGAAGCCGCGTCGCCGAAGCACGGGCGCGCTGGGCGAACGCGAAACAGGCGAGCTTCGCCCGCTACTACGCCGCGATCTCGGGTGGTCAAGAGGCCGGAGTGGAGTACTCGCCGTCGATCCCGGCGCCGGCCGGCGTCGAACCGGTGGTCACTCGAGATGGTTGGGCGGAGGCCTTCTACGTAGAGATCGAGCGGCTCGCCGCCAGAGAGCGGCGCCGCGGACTGACCCTGGTCGGACCGCACCGCGATGATCTCCGCTTCTGGGTGAGCGGCGGCCCGGAGGCCGTGGGTTTGAGAAGCTTCGGATCTGCAGGGCAGCAGCGAAGCGCCGCGGTGGCGTTGAGGCTCGTGGAAGCCGAGACGCTGCGGGCCGCGCAGGGCAAGCGCCCCATCGTGATGCTGGACGACGTGTTTGCCGAGCTCGACCCGCTGCGGGCGGAGCGTGTTGTCGAGCTGTTCACGGCGGAAGACTGGGGGCAGGTCTTCGTCACGTCGCCGAAACCGAGCGAGTTCGCGTTCATGGGCGATAACCTGACCGAGTATCGAGTCCTGGACGGAGCGGTCAAACCGGTATGAGTGAAGAGCGCGGCGGATTCCCACGCCCCGTAGGAGGGTTGGTCGACGAGCTGCTCCGCGCACGCGGTCTGCTGGAAGGCGTGGAGCGTGCGTCGACGGTCGGAGACTGGGCCGAGCGGGTCGGTCCGCAGATCGCGCGGGTAGCGACACCCGTGGGATTCGACCGCGGCATTCTGTTTGTGGAGGTTCGCTCGTCAGCCTGGCTGATGGAGCTCGAGATGATGGAGCGACGTATCCTCGATCGGCTTAACGCGGGCCGCGGCGGGGCCGGGTTCAAGAAGATCATTTTCAGGCTCGCCCGAGGCGGCTAGCGGGTCGAGGAACGTGTGAGAGTCGAGAAGTTAAGAGGGAGAGCGATGGCAAAGCGATCGGGGACCGGGAAGAAGAAGACGGCGACGAAGAATAAGCAGACCAAGGCCCGCAAGCCGGCGGCGCGCGCCGGAAAGGCGAGCCGTGCCAAAGCGTCGGCCAAAACATCGGGCAAAGTGAAGGCGAAGAAGGCCAAGACGAGCAAGGCGGCCAAGCGGAAAGGGTCGGGGGGCGCAGGCTACACCGCTGGGAAGATTCAGGTCCTCAAAGGGCTGGAGGGTGTGCGCCGGCGACCGAGCATGTACATCGGATCGACCTCCGCCCGCGGCCTTCATCACCTCGTCTTCGAGGTCGTGGACAACTCGATCGACGAGGCGATGTCGGGCTACTGCGATCAGATCGACGTCTGCATTCACCCGGACAACTCTGTTACGGTCACCGACAACGGGCGCGGCATCCCGGTGGACACCCACCCCACGGAGAAGGTGCCCGGCGTCGAGCTGGCCATGCTCACCCTGCATGCCGGCGGAAAGTTCGACAAGGAATCGTACAAGGTGTCGGGCGGCCTGCACGGTGTTGGCGTCTCGGTGGTGAACGCTCTCTCCGAGTGGCTCGAGGTCGAGATTCACCGCGACGGCAAGATCTGGCGGCAGAAGTACGGCCGGGGTCGCAAGCAGGGCGAACTGAAGGCGAGCGGGGCGACGGACAGGACCGGCACCGAGGTGAGGTTCAAGCCGGATCCCGAGGTCTTCACGGAGCTCGAGTACGACTTCGATACGTTGGCGACCCGGCTCCGCGAGCTGGCCTTTCTGAATCGCGGCGTCAAGATCACGCTCGAGGACGAGCGTCCCGGCCAGGAAAAGAAGAGCAAGTACCAGTACGACGGCGGCATCAAGGAGTTCGTGAAGTACCTGCGTGGCAATCGGAAGGCGCTGTTCGCAGAGGTCGTTTACATGGAGGAGAAGCGCCCCGAGTGTGAGATCGAGCTCGCCCTCCAGTACAACGAAGGGTACAAGGAGGACACCTTCACCTTCGTCAACAACATCAACACGCACGAAGGCGGGACCCATCTCACCGGCTTCAAGGCGGCGCTGACGCGGACGCTCAACGACTACGCGCGCCGCGGTGGGATGCCCAAGAAGGCGAGCTACTCGCTGAGCGGCGACGACGTGCGGGAAGGCCTGACGGCGATCCTCTCCGTTCGCGTCATGGACCCGCAGTTCGAAGGGCAGACGAAGACCAAGCTCGGCAACAGCGAGGTGCGCGGTGCCGTGGAGTCGGTCGTCAACGAGGGACTGTCGAACTTCCTGGCCGAGAGCCCCACGGCGGCCCGGCGCATCATCGAGAAGTGCACGCAGGCGGCGCGCGCCCGCGAGGCGGCGCGCCAGGCGCGCGACCTGACCAGACGCAAGTCGGCGCTCGAGGGCTCGATCCTGCCCGGAAAGCTCGCCGATTGCTCGATCAACGATCCCAGCGTCAGCGAGCTCTACCTGGTCGAGGGCGATTCGGCGGGCGGTTCCGCGAAACAGGGACGCGACCGGAACTTCCAGGCCATCCTGCCGTTGCGCGGCAAGATATTGAACGTCGAGAAGGCGCGACTGGACAAAGTGCTGACGAACGAAGAGATCCGCACGATCATCACGGCGGTGGGCACAGGTATCGGCGAAGACGAATTCAACCTCGGCAACGCTCGCTACCACCGGGTAATCATAATGACCGACGCGGACGTCGACGGCGCCCATATCCGCACCCTCTTGCTCACCTTCTTCTTCCGCCACATGCGGCAACTCATCGAGGCCGGCTACGTCTACATCGCACAGCCGCCGCTCTACCGGATACGGCGCGGCAGGGAAGAGCACTACGCCTACTCCGATGACGAGCGCGACAAGATCATGAAGCGGATCGACAAGGACGGCAAAAGCAAGGCCGACGTGCAGCGCTATAAGGGTCTCGGTGAAATGAACCCCGAGCAGTTATGGAAGACGACGATGGATCCGGAGCGGCGCACGATCCTGCGGGTGACGATGGACGATGCGGTCGAGGCCGACCGCCTGTTCAGCCTGCTGATGGGCGATGAAGTCGAGCCGCGCCGTGCCTTCATCGAGCAGAACGCCAGGTACGTGAAGAACCTGGACGTCTGATCTCCAGGAGAGACTCTTGGCCAACCGTTTCTTCCGTCGCTGGACAATTAAGCGTCTCGTACTTGCCCTGATCGTCCTCTACCTTGCGGGTGGATACGGTCTGCCCCGCATCCACTGGATCCCCGCCGAGCCTGCCATCGAGGCGGATGCGTTTGGAATCCCGCCACTCGCGCCGGCGGGTGTCCGGGCCGCCGGCGTTCTCGGCGTCCACACACAGCGTTCCCACGACGCCGTGGGCAGCGAGTCGGAGGTCGTTCGGGCGGCCCGTGAAGCCGGTCTCGATTTCGTCATCCTCACCGATCACCGGTCTGCGGACGCGCCGCAGGAGCTCTGGCAGGTCCAGGCCCGCTACGAGGAGGGCGTGCTGCTCGTGCGGGGGCAAGAGATATCGCTGGGCAGCGATGTCGGTCGTGTTCTCGTTTTCGGGATCGATACAGCGGTGACCCATTGGGAAGGAACTCCCGGCGAGCTCGCCAGGACCCTCGAGAGCGAAAGGGCTACCGCTGTCGTCGCACACTCCCGGAGCCCCAGGACGCGGGACAGTTGGCGTCCTCGGGAGACGCCGGGGATCGTCGGCTGGGAGATCTTCGACCTCGCCGACGTCGGCCGTGCCCGGCTCAAGGACCCCTGGGTCGGCTACCATCTCCTCGCCTTGGCGGCGAGCGCACCCGTTGGCCGGATGCACGAGAGCCTGCTTCGCCTCCATCGCAACGGCTTCGACCAGCCCGCTGTGGCTGCCTTCGATTCTCTCTACCCCTGGAATCGCTCCACGGCATTGGGCGCCCTCGACGCCCATCCGAAGACACGCGTTGCAGGTCGCCTAGTGCCCGGCTATGGGCCTTTCTTCAAGAGCGTCGTGAATCACATCGAGCTGGCGAGCACGCTGCCGCGTGACGCTGCTGCGGCGACGGACGCGCTGGCTGTCGGCCTGGGTGCGGGTGGTGCATTCATCTCCTTCGGGAACACACAACTGGCCCGCAACTTCTCACTACAGCTCGTGGCGCCCGGCCGGGGCGCGGTCGGAATGGGCCGGGCCGTCGCCTGGGAGCAGGGCCAGTTTCTGCGGGCGGGGTTCTGGGGGGGACCGAGGGAGAGACTGGTCTACCGGGTCGTGCGCGACGGCGAGCATCACGCCTGGGTCTCGGGTGCCGAGTTGGCCTGGCCACTCGACGAGCCCGGCGTCTATCGCGTGGAGGTTTACAGGTACACGCTGCGTATCGGCCCGATGACTTGGAACCTGCGTCCCTGGATATTCGCGAATCCGAACTGGGTCGTGCGGAGGGATGAGTAGGCGAGTTCAGTCGCCGGTGTGCGCGGCCACTGAACCTTCCTCTCCCAGCTCCATCTCTTTCCCGGCGTACTCGCGTAGCTGCTGAATCTGCTCGGTGCTTCCCATCACGATCATCACATCGCCGGCCTCGAGTCGCGTCTCCGGTCCGGGATTGTAGATCGGTGGCCCTTTTCCCCGGGCCCGCTGCAGCGAGAGGACTATGAGCCCTGTGCGCTGCGGGATCCTCAGCTCGGCCAGCGATTGGCCGACGAAATGTGAGTCGCCTGGTATAGCGGCCTGCTCTAACCGCAACTCGATCCCCGCGCTACTGATCGCACACTCCAAGAAATCCACGACGCGCGGTCGCAGCAGCGAGAACGCCATGCGGACCCCACCCGTCACGTTGGGTGAGATCACGCGCACCGCTCCTACCCGCCTGAGCTTCTCGAGCGACTCCTCACTGTAGGCCCTGGCAACCATCGTGAGCTCGGGGTTCAGATGCCGCGCCGTCATGCAGACCAGAA
>JBDHHM010000009.1:0-21887 GCA_039589355.1 Gemmatimonadota bacterium
CGCAGGCGGACCGACCATCCCTTCGTGCTAGACGAGAACATCGACGGGATCCCCATCCTGTTACGCGGCCACGCCGATCAGGCGATGGACGTGGTCAACATCAAGATCAGCAAGTTCGGCGGCCTGACTCGGGCGCGGCAGGCCCGCGACCTGTGCGTAGCGCTGGGGATCGCCATGACCATCGAGGACAGTTGGGGCGGCGACATAATCACCGCCGCCATCGCCCACCTGGCCCACAGCACGCCGCCCGAGTTCGTGTTCACCGCGACCGACTTCAACAGCTACGTCACGGTGAGCATCGCCGAGGGCGCGCCGCAACGACAGCACGGGCGCATGAGCGCCTCGAAAGCCGCCGGGCTCGGAGTCGACCCACGCATGGACGTACTCGGCGAGCCGGTGATCGACATCGTCTAGGAAAAGCGAAAAAGCCGGTGCGATCCGCCAGGAGGCGCCGAGGGCGGTCGTCCGAGCGTAGTTTGGAGCGCGCCGGCGGCGCGCAGCCGCCGTTCCCGCAAGCAAGGCGCGCGACACGAAGCGAGACGACTGCCCTCGGCGCCTCCTGGCGGACCAGAGCCCGCAACCCTCTTTCAGCAGTCTGCTAGTCCTTCTCGCCCCCTTTCTTCCCATACCGCGCCAGTTCCTCCCGAATCACGATGCGCAGCCTCTTCTCTAGCGGCTCCCTGCTTATCGCCATGTATTCGCGCAGCGCTGCGTTGATGAGCGTCTGGTAGTTGCCACCGCCCGCCTCGTGAGCCTGCGTACGAAACCACTCAAGCACGTCATCGTCGATACGAATCGTGATGCGCGTCTTGCCGGGCGGGGTCCGGATCACAGCGCCTCGCTTGCCTTTGCTGAAGTCGTATTCTCTCTTCATAGTCTAGCCTTCGTATTGGCGTCGCTCGCTCCGGGTGGCTTTCCTCGCCGAGACGATCCGGATTGACTCGCCTCGCCAAGCATACACCACCACGAGGATGCAACCTCGTGCGTCCATGCCGATAGTCACATACCGTTCTTCAGGGCAGCGTTCGTCAGGGATCGTCAGCGCCAGGTTGTCGTAGAGGATGGTTGCGGCGTCAGTAAAGTCGACGCCGTGTTTCCTCAGATTGCCAGTCGCCTTCCGGGCGTCCCATTCGAACTCCACTTCCCAGTGTATGTACGTATGTACATATCGTCAACCCCCAGCTCGTGATTCCGGCTGGAGCCTGTCGAAGCGTAGGTTCCGGACCCTCCCGCTGGTGACGAGGAAGCCGGTAACCCGACCCTCGTCGCCGCGGGTGATCTATCTTCCCGGGATCGAGGGGGATGTCGTCATAGCGGCGGTGCTGAGCGACGAGCTGCCCGTCGCGGGCGATGATCTCCCAACGCGTGTCGAGTTCGGGGCTGGGGGTGAAGAGCTCGATCCGCGGCGCCCGGATGCCGCGGTAGCCGATGTATCTACAACGTTCACGGGCCGACAGGCATCCATTGAGCCCCCATACCACAACGCCGGGAGTCAACATGACAGCGACCCGTCGATACTCGCTCGCCCTCGTCTTCCTGTTCGGCTTGGCGTACACCCAGTCGTGCAGCGAGCCGCCCGACCGTGTAGCCACTCTCAGGCAGGCGGAACGCTGGGCCGAGCTGGAGATCCTGATCCCCGCGCTCATGGACAGCGGCGCGGTAACGGGCCTCTCGATGGCGATAGTGAACGACAGTGCGATCGTCTGGAGCCGCGGCTTCGGCGTGCGAAGCCTCGAGACCAGCGAGCCGGTGGACGAGAGCTCGGTGTTCGAGGCGGCATCGCTCAGTAAGCCGGTCTTCACCTACGCGGTGCTGCAACTGGTTGATCAGCGCCTGCTCGACCTCGAAACGCCGATCGCCGAGTACTACGACTACGAGGCCATCGCGTATGACGAACGGCACACCCTCATCACGCCGCGGATGGTCCTGACCCACTCGACGGGTTTCCCGAACTGGCGACCGAATAGGGGCCAGTTGGCCATCAATTTCGAGCCGGGCTCGGAGTTCAGTTACTCGGGCGAGGGCTTCGGTTACCTGCAGATGGCCGTCATGCAGATCACGGGCGAGCCGCTGCAGGAGCTCATGGAGCGGCTGGTCTTCGAGCCGCTCGGGATGACGAACAGTAGCTACATCTGGGACGACCGCTTTGAGGCGAACCTGGCCCTGCCCCACAACGCGGACGGTGAGGTGACGCGGAAAGGAAAACCGGGCCGGGGCCGCGGGCACGCTGCCGCCACCCTCCATACCACCGCGCCCGATTTCGCCCGCTTCTTGATCGCGGCGATGAACGGCACGGGGCTGAGCGACAGTATGGCGGTTGCGATGCTGACACCGCAGATCGAGGTGGACAGCGGTGTGACCTGGGGCCTAGGCATCGGCCTGCAGGAGAACGAGACCGGCCGTGGGTTCTGGCACTGGGGCGACAACACGGGCTACAAGGCCTACACCCTGACCTACCCCGACCGCGGCGTGGGGATGATCTGGTTCACCAACAGCGAGAACGGCCACTCGATACTCGAAGCGGTGCTCGCCGAAACGGTGGGCGGTGAACACCCGGCGGCCGCCTGGTTGGATTACGAAAGTTACGACTCCCCGAGGCGGCGTGTGCGAGAGGCCGTGTGGCAGGCTATCGAGGAGCAGGGTGTGGAGGCCGGCATCGCAACGTACCGGCAGTTGAAGGCGAGCCAACCAGCGGAAGCCTTCCACGAATATGTGCTGAACATGCTGGGCTACCGGCTAATGCGAAGCGAGCGCATCGCAGGAGCGATCGAGATCTTCAAGCTGAACGTCGAGGAATACCCGGACGCCTGGAATCCCTACGACAGTTTGGGCGAGGCCTACATGGAAGCGGGTGAGCTGGAGTTGGCGATCGCGAACTACGAGAAATCGCTGGAGCTCAACCCGGACAACACGAATGCCGTTGCGATGTTGGAGCGGATTCGGAGTCAGATGGGAGGCCGGGAATAGCCGGGGCGTTCTCTACAACTGAAGCTCCATCTCGTATTGGCTCACGTAGCGGCGAAAGCCCAGCCCGGTCAGCAAGCTCTGCATGCCCTGGTCGTCCCGCTGAACGTTCACCACCCTGACGTCCGACTCCCGATCCCGGATGCCCTCGATCAGGTGCCCCACCAGCCGGCTTCCGATGCCCTGCCTGCGGTGGGACCGCTTGACCAGGACCGTCATGATCCAGCTCAACCCTGGATAGTAGACCAGGAGACCGGCGGGCCGCCTATCGCGGCTCGCCTCGTAGAGCAGCACCTGGTCGGGAATCCGCCGTATCGACGCGAAATTGTTCTCCCACGACGGCGGCCAGTCCAGCGCATCAGCGAAGGTCGATAGACGATCTCTATCGACAGGTCTGATCTCGACATCTTCCTCCGCTGCACGAGGGACCACGATGTCATCGAGGTCCAACCGGAGACAGTCGAACTCACGAACGATCTCGAAGCCCGATTTCTCGTAGGCTTTGATCGCGGGCTCGTTCTCCTGCAATACCTCGAGCACGAACCGCTCCACCCCCTTCTCCTTCAGCCGGGGGGCCGCGAAATCGAACATCGCCTTCGCAACCCCCATCCCACGGAACCGTTCGATGACGCCCGTACCGATATCGAAGGCCGCCGCTGCGCCCTTCCAATGATCGACGCCGACCAACGTGAACCCCACCATGCCTTCGGCGGAGTAGGCGCCGACCGAAGACTCGAAGTCGATGCCGTTCTTAACGGCTCGATTGAGCATCCGCTCCTCGGTCATGTAGCTCATGTCCAGGGCGTAGTCGGAGAACGCCCGGACGAACGTGCGGTAGACGGCGGGAAACGCGCCTCCTCGCTTCGCGAGGTCCGCCGCCACCTCCATGCTCAAGCGCCCGCCCCACTCCTGCCCGGCCAGCATGCTCTCCGCCGCAAGGATCGGCTGCACCTCGACCAGGCGTCTACCGAGCGGGCTCTCATAGAAATCGATCAGCTGCCGGATTTCGTCGAGCGTCAGATGCCTGTCGTACAGTGGGACCAGAAGCTCGATGACACATCGGGTATCTCGGGGTTTGCGGCTCGCTGGACCGGCATCGAGGTCTCGATCGACGTCACCATGAGCTCGGCGGCTTCTGTGACCTGTAGCAGTTGGCGGATCGCCGCGGCCTTTTCGGGCTCGACCTGAGCGGCCTGCTGGGCCCGGGCGTCAGCGCCGCAGGCGATGAGCGCGACGGCCAGCAAGCGACTCACTCGTCGGGCCGACCCGTGTCTCGTGCTGGCTCTCATGTCATACCTCCGTGTGCGCGGCACCAATCTCGTTAAGGCCAAAGCTGCCCGTGGCATGAGAAGCAAGACGGCTCGCCGCTATCTCCACCTCTCAGGTCAGCACCGTGACACGCGGTGCAGTTCGCGGCCGGGTTATCCAGGCCGCTTGCGTGCGCCACTCCATCCTAGATCACCGTCCAGCTTTGCGCATCAAGCAGACGGCGAAAGTGTCGTGAGCCCAAACGGGGAGAGCGTGGCTGAACCCGGCGGCGCGCCCCTCGCTCAGCGTGTCCTCGACGGTAAGGGGATGATCCTCGGTCGCTTCCTTCTCGAAGTTCTGCTGTATCAGTTCTTCCGGGCAGCCAGCGGCGCGGGCGAAGATCTTCCTGTACTCGACGAAGTACTCCTGAACCCGCTCGTCAGGGTGATATATATAGTCACTCCAGATGAAGATGCCCCCCGGCTCCAGACAGTCGTGCAGCTTCTCCAGAACGCGCCTCCTGTCGTCCGGCGCGATGTTGTGCAGCACCAGGTTCGTAAAGATGGCATCGTACCCCTGATCGGGCTCGAAATCGACGATGTCCTGGTGCACCAATCGTACCCGGTCGGCGGCGGTCTCCAGATTCGGCTGCGCTTCCCGGAACATCTCGTCCGAGACTTCCAGGGCCGTAACGCGGACGTCGGGAACGCTCTCGAGCACCAGGGCGGTTACGTTGCCGATCCCGGCACCGATGTCGAGCACGTTGCGCGGCGAGCCAAGGCGCAACAGCTGGACGATGCACTCGACCATCTCGTCGTACTTCGGCACCAGCTGACGGATCTTAACGGAGTAGTCTACTTTCAGATCCGCGTAGTAGGCTCTGGCCATCTTCTTCATCCGCTAAACGATAACCGAGTTGCTGGCGATGCGCAGCCTCGGGCCGCTGCAATTAGCGAACGGCCCGGCATCAATCGCATCGATGCCGGGCCGTCGCGGCGGCCGCTAAGATTTGGCTCCTGCCTCGGCTACTCCTGTCGCAGCACCCGCACCGGATCGACTCTAGTCGCCCGGCGCGCCGGCAGATAACCCGCGAGCAGCGCCACCAGTGCCAGTGTCACGGGAACGAGCACGAAGGTTAGCGGGTCGGTAGCGCCGACGCCGTACAGCATCGACCTGAGTAGCCGGCTGAGCAGGAACGCCCCCAGCAGGCCGGCCGCGATGCCGATGCCTATTATCACAGACCCCTGACGGAACACGCTGCGCCTCACAGCATGAGGCGAAGCTCCCAGCGCCAGCCGAATACCGAACTCGCGGGTTCGCCGGCCGACGTTGTACGCCATGACGCCGTAGATGCCGACGGCGGCGAGTGAGAGGGCCACGGCGGCGAAGACCCCGAGCAACAGGAAGGCGAAACGCTCCTGCGCGATCGCGCCTCCCGTCACCTCGCGCATTGAGCGCGCATTGTGGATGACCAACAGCGGATCGATCGCCGCGAGCTCCTGGCGCGCGATCTCGAGTAGATCCCTACGCGGGATGGTCGTAGAGACGACCTGGGTCAGGGCCCAGTTGCGGTCGTCACCGAACTGTGTGTGTGGGAGGTAGACCTTGCTGGTGACTCTCCCGCGGCCATCGTGGGCGACGTCGGCCACGACGCCGACGATGGTCCAGAGGCGCTCGGCGGCGATGCGCTGCTCCAGCGGATCGCGTCCCTCGTAATAGCGGCGCGCCAGCGACTCGTTGACGATCGCGACCTGGGGAGCGTCGGCGTGATCGTTTGGCCCGAAGCGTCGGCCGGCCCGTAACTCGATGTTCAGGGCCTCGAAGAAGTCTCCTTCGACGACCCGGAAATCGGCTCCCCCACCATGCTGCATGACCTCGCCGGTGGCCGATAGGTACGTGAAGGTCCAGCTATTGTATACATCGGAGACCGGTAGCTTCGAGACGGCACCCACCGCCCGAACTCCTGAGTAGGCGCCCAGCCGGTCCTGGTATTCCCGGTAAAGGGCGATCCGTGTGGCCGGATCGGCATAGCGTGGTCCGCCGAGATGAACCTCGAACGTCATCACGTCCCGCGCGCTGATCCCGAGATCCACCGCCTGCAGGCTGAACAGGCTTCGCATCAGGAGGCCCGCACCGATCAACAGCAGGATCGCCAGCGCGACCTGGCTCGTCACCAGCACATCCCGCAGGCGCCTGCTCCGGGCACCCCCCGTGCCGGTGCGCGCATCCTCGCGCAGCGACCGGTCGAGCCTGGGACTGACGAACTGCAGGGCCGGTACCAGCCCGAAGATCACGATCGTGAACAGCGTCACTCCGAGTGTGAAAGCGAAGAGTGTCGCATCGAAGGAGACCTCCCCGGCGCGAGGCACCGCATCCGAGCTGAATGGCAGGAGCGCCTCTACACCCCAGTACGCCAGCGCCAAGCCTGCGACCCCGCCGAGGACCGCGATCACCAGGCTCTCGGTGACGAGCTGGCGAGTGAGCCTGAACCGCCCGGCGCCGATGGCCGCCCGCACCGCCAGCTCCCGCTCGCGTGCCACGTTCCGCGACAGGAATAGGCTGGCCACGTTCACGCAGGCGATGAGCAGGACGAGGCCAGACGCACCGAGAAGGACGAACAGCATCGTTCGTGTGCCGCCGACGAGGTCGTCCTGCAGCGGGACCATCTCGGCCGACCACTCACCGTGGCTGTTGGGATACAGCTCGGCTTGGCCGGCGGCAAAGGAGACCAGCCGGGAGCGCGCTTGTTCGAGCGTCACGCCAGGCCCGAGGCGCGCGACGACGCTCAGGTAGTGGTTGCCCCGGTTCTCCCGGGCGTTCTGGTCCTGCAGCTCCAGGGGCACCCAGAGATCGACATCACCGCCCACCACATCGACGAAACCGGCCGGCATGACGCCGATCACTTCGACCGGGTCACCGTCCAGCTCCAGACGTTGCCCCAACACCCCCGCGTCCCCGGAGATCGCCTGCCACAACCGGTGGCTCAGCACCGCGACTCGCGCCGACCCTCTTTCCTCGTCCCGAACGAACCGGCGACCGATGATCGGCTGCACGCGATAGACATCGAAGAAGTCGGAGCTCACCGGCAGCATGGTGACGCGCTGCGCCGACCCAGCGCCCGTAAGCGTGAAACCCATCTCCCGGTAGTTGTACATGGCCGTGACGCTCTCGACGCCTTCCAGCTGTTCGCGGTAGTCGAGGAACGCCGGACCCGAGACCCAGACGCCCGTACCATATGTCTGGTGAGTCTGGTAGATCCGGACGAGACGACCCGACTCGTGGTAGCCCAGCGGTGAGAGGATCACGCTATGCAGAACGCTGAACACCGCCGTGTTCGCCCCGATCCCCAACGCCAGCGTAAGAACTGCAACCGCGGTGAACCCCGGGTTCTTGCGCAGCTGGCGCACGGCGTAGCGAAAATCCATTAGCACATCTTCCAACCACCGAACTCCGCTCTCTTCCCGCACCTCCTCCTTCACCTGCTCCACACCGCCGAACCGCACGCGCGCCACCCTGCGCGCCTCCTCAGGCGTCATCCCAGCCCGCAGGTTCTTCTCGATCTCCATCTCCAGGTGGAAGCGAACCTCCTCGTCCAGCTCCTCCTCTACCCTGCCCCGCCGAAACAGAGCGTTGAACGCCTCCACCACGTACGCCACCAATCTCATCGGAAACCCTTCCTCGGATCCGGCCCTTTCAATGACCGGCCTGCAGGATCCGCTCTATCGCCGCCGAGGAGCGAGCCCAGGCCTGCCGCTCCTCGGTTAGCTGTTTACGCCCAGAAGCCGTCAGCGCGTAGTAGCGCGCTCGCCGGTTGTTCTCCGTCACCCGCCACTGCGAGCCGATCCAACCCCTGCGCTTCAAGCGCCGCAGCGCCGGGTAGAGCGATCCCTGGTTCACCAAGAAGACCTCACCCGACATCTGCTCGATCCGCTCCGAGATCCCCCAGCCGTGCAGCGGCTCGAGTGAGAGGATCTTCAGAACCAGCATGTCGAGGGTCCCCTGCAGCAGCTCGGACCTGACAATCGTCATGGCATTTCCTCTAGATGTTCGACAGAAGATAGCACCGGCTCCTGTAGACCGTCAAGGGGAAAGGGCGAAATCACGGCCCGGCTCCGAGTCGGTCGGGCCGGGCCGCGTACGGTTGACGTTTGGCGGGTCGCTGAAAAACGATGGGAACTCTACGCCAGGGAGGCGCCGGGGTTCCCCGGAGCGTAACTCGTGAGCGACGAAGAGCGGTGCCACGCCCTCGCGCGGCGCACGCGAGCGGTGAAGCGAGGGGGACCCCGGCGCCGACCCGAATCCACGGACCTTTTTCAGCGACCTGTTAGGCCGCCACCTAGTGCCGGAACAGCCGCCGGCCAGTGAAGACCATGGCCAGCTTATGCTCGTCGGCGGCGGCGATGATTTCTTGATCGCGGATCGAGCCGCCGGGCTCGACGATCGCCTTGACGCCGGCCTGGACGGCGGTGTCGACGCCGTCGCGGAAGGGGAAGAAGGCGTCGGAGGCTAGGACGCACCCCTTCTCCGGGCTGTGTCCGGCCTCCTGGGCCTTGAAACCAGCCAGTCTCGATGCGTCGACCCGGCTCATCTGGCCGGCGCCGATGCCGATCGCCATCTCGTCGCGGGCCAAGAGAATCGCGTTCGACTTGACGCCCCAGATGGCGGCCCAGGCGAATCGGAGGTCGCGCATTTCTTCCGGCGTAGGCTTGCGGCTCGTCACGACCCGCCAGCCCTCGTCCTCGCCGGGCCAGGGCGGATCGCAGCGTGTTTGCAGGAGCGCGGCGCCGGGGACGCCACGCAGCTCGAGGTTGCCCTCCAGGTGGCCTCGGTCGGCGAGGTACGCAGCCACGTCGTCGGGGTAGCTGAGGATGCGAAGGTTCTTCTTCGCGGTTAGTCGCTCCATCGCGGCGTCGCTGAAGCCGGGCGCGACGACACACTCGACGAACAGCTCGGCCAGCGACTCGGCGGCTTCGCCGTCGAGCTCGTGGGTGAAGGCGATGACCGAACCGAAGGCGCTGGTGGGATCGGTGGAGAGTGCCCGCTGGTACGCCTGGAGTACGGTGTCGCCGGCGGCGATGCCGCAAGGCGTGGTATGCTTGATGACAGCACAGGCCGGTCGTTGCGAGCGCGCGAACGGCGCTACGGACATCAGCGCGCCGTCGAGGTCGAGGATGTTGTTGTAGGATAGTTCCTTGCCGTGATGCTGAACGAGCGAAGCGATGCCCCTGCTTTTCGGCGTGTCGGCGATGCGATAGAAGGCTGCCGCCTGGTCCGGATTCTCGCCGTAGCGCAGGTCCTGGATTTTCTGCAGCCGGATGGAGAAGTCGGGCGGGAATTCGCCGGCGCCTTTCGATAAGTAGTGCGATATCGCCGAATCGTAGCCGCTGGTGTGGCGAAAGACCTTGACGGCGAGCCTGCGCCGCCACTCGAGATCGACGTCGCTCGCCTTGAGCTTCGCCAGCGCATCATCGTAATCGGCCGGATCGCAGATCACGGTGACGTCGGGGTGATTCTTGGCAGCCTCGCGGAGCATGGTGGGTCCACCAATGTCTATCTGTTCGAGCGCATCGCCGAGCGTGACGTCCGGCTTCGCGATCGTCTCCTCGAACGGATAGAGATTGACGGCGACGACATCGATGGGCTCGATCTTCTGCTTCGCGAGCTCTTTCATGTCGCTCTTGTTATCGCGTCGCGCGAGAATACCGCCGGCGATGACCGGGTGCAGCGTCTTCACCCGGCCGCCCATTATCTCGGGAAAGCCGGTGACGTCGCTGACCCCTGTAACCTCGACCCCGGCCTCGCGCAGCTTTCGAGCGGTGCCGCCGGTGGAAACGATCTGGTAACCCAGCTCGGATAGCCCGCGGGCGAACTCGACGATGCCCGTCTTGTCGTAGACACTCAGCACGGCGCGTGGCAAAAGTTCCTCCTCCTGTTCTAGCGCTTCCAGGCCCGTCCGACACTGTCGAGACAGGCCCCCTCATCGGTCAACTGAAATCCGAGATCTCCGGTAACGAAACCGCTCTGCCGCACCCGGCCGTCGGGCAGTTGGACGATCTCGCCGCGGGCGACAGCGCCGAGTACGGCCGGATAGAGCCGATGCTCGTACTTGAGGACGCGGGCGGCGAGCGAGTCGGCGGTATCGCCGGGTAACACGGGCACAGGCCACTGGGCGATGATCGGCCCGGTATCGTAGCGCTCGTCGACGAAGTGGATCGTGGGGCCCGATACGGCGACACCGGAGTCGAGCACCGCCTCGTGCACGTGGTGACCCCACATCCCGGAGCCGCCGAAGGTCGGCAGCGGTCCCGGGTGGATGTTGATGATCTTTCCGCGGAACGCGCCGACCACGTTCTCGGGCAAGAGCTTCAGGTAGCCGGCGAGGGCGATGACATCGATGTCGTGGGCGCCCAGAACATCGAGCAGTGCCTGCCCGAACGCTTCCCTGCCCTCGTACTCCTTGGGGCGGACGATGGCCCTTGGCACGCCGGCCAGCTCCGCCCGGTCCAGGGCCCCGACATCGGGCCGGTCGCTGACCACGAGGGCGATGCTGCACGAGGGATCGGGTCCGCCGTCGGGCCCGCCGAACATGTCGAGTAGCGACTGCAGGTTAGATCCGCCACCGGACGCGAAGACGGCTACTCTCGGGATCGTGGACACGACGCGCCTCCGATGTTGTTATGAACATCGAACATCGCACATCCCACATCGAACATCGAAGACACTACCGACCGTTGAACGTTTGACATCGAACCCCGAACGTCGACCTCCGAGCCGCCCTGCGAGGTCCAATGTTGAACGTTCAACATTCGAAGTTCAAGGCGCGCAAGCGCCGCAAACTTGGATGCGCGATTTTCAATGTCCGATGTTCGATGTTCAACCGCCTCTTCCGTCCAGGCTCGCGACTATTCTATCGGCCGCCTCCGCCAGGTCCTTGATCCGTTCAAACCCATCCGGTGCGCCCTGCCCAGCGGCGCCGGTCGCCAGCAGAAACGGCGTTCCTCCCACCTCTTCGGTTACCGCTACGTCGCGCCAGCGATCGCCGACGTAGAAGGAGCGGGCCAAGTCGATGGAGAGTCTCTCCGCCGCCCGGCGGTACATCCCGGCGGCCGGTTTGCGGCAGTCGCAGGGACCCGTCACATCGGGACGGTGCGGGCAAAAGAACGCGTCATCCAGGTGTGCGCCGGACGCATCGAGCAGATCGAGCATGCGCTCCTGGACCGCCTCGAACTGCTGCTGTGTGAACGCCCCGCGAGCGATCCCCGACTGGTTGGTCACCAGCACGACGGCGAGGCCCGCATCCTTGAGTCTGCGGACGGCGTCGGCGGCGCCGGGCAGCAGGGTAACGCCATCCGGATCTCCCAGATCGCCGCGCTCCTCGATGATCGTGCCGTCGCGATCGAGAAACGCGGCGCGGCGCGTCATCGGTTCTCTATCCATCTCCCCTCAGCGCTTGGGTTACAGAATCGATGAACTCGGCTTCCTCGTGCGGCAACACGGTCCGCGGGTCGAGGCAGAGAGCGGCGTCCCGCACGCGCCCGATGACCGCGGGTCTCGCGTTGCGGCAGGCCACCTCGAGCTGCCGCTCGGATCGACCGGGTACCGTGATCCGCAGAACCCAGGTCTCGAGTTCTAGCCCCGGGTACGATCCACCGCCGACCTCGGCGACGTCGGCGGCGACCTCGATCTCGGCGTCCGGACAGCGCTCGCCAATGATCCCTGCCAGGCGCTCGGCTCGTTCCCGCAGGGCGACCGGGTCGGCGCCGATCATGGCCAGCGCCGGGACCTCGGCCTTTGCCGTGTCGAGATCGTGCCAGAGCTTGAGAGTCGCCTCGAGAGCGGCAATCGTCAACTTACCCACTCGGACCGCTCGGAGCAGCGGATTGCGACGCAAACGCGCGACGAGATCGGCGCCTCCGAGGATCACGCCGGCCTGGGGGCCGCCCAGCAGCTTGTCGCCGCTGAAGGTCACCAGGTTGGCCCCAGCGTCGAGCGAGGCGCGAACGTTGGGCTCCCAGGGGAGCCCGAAGGCGCGCTCCGCGTCGGCTAGCATCCCGGACCCGAGATCGTCAACGACCGGCACGTCGTGGCGGCGGGCCACCGCGGCCAGTTCCTCGATGGAGACCTCGCTGACGAAGCCCGCCTGCTGGAAGTTGGACCGGTGCACCTTGAGCAGCGCACCGGTGTTCGGGCCGATGGCCTTCTCGTAATCGCGTGCGTGCGTCCTGTTCGTGGCACCGACCTCGACGACGCGCGCCCCGCTCTTCGCCACGATCTCCGCCACACGGAACGTCTCGCCGATCTCGACCAGCTCTCCGCGCGAGACGATGACTTCGCGACCTTCGGCCAGCTCGTTGAGAGCGAGCACGACCGCGGCGGCGTTGTTGTTCACGACGAGCGCCGCGTCGGCGCCCGTGAGCTCGGCGAGGCTCGCTGCGCAGTGAGCGTGTCGCGAGCCGCGCGCTCCGGCCTCGAGATCGTACTCCAGGTTGCTGTAGCCGCGGGAGACGGCATCTAGCGCGGCCCGGGCGGCGGCCGGGAGTGGCGCGCGGCCCAGGTTCGTGTGCAAAGGCACGCCGGTAGCGTTGATCAGGTGGCGAAGCGAGGACGCCTGCCCGGCCAGTAGCTCACGGCGCGTCGCATCCACGATCTCGCGCACGTCCGGCGCGGCTGCGCGATCGCCCGCGGCAAGTTCATCGCGAAACCCGTCGAGCGTGCGTCGCAGTGCGGTGACGACAAGGGAGCGGGGCCACGCGTCGAGCAACTCGGCCAGCTCGCTCGAGCCAAGCAGCGAGTCGACGCCCGGCAACCCGCGTCGCGCGTCGTTCACCGTCCCCTCCTCTCCGCGCCCGCCGTGTCGGGCGGAGTCTCGGGCGGCTCTTCCGCCCCCGGCGGTTCCGGCGGCGGCTCCGGCTCGGGCTGCTCGAACGTTACCTCGCTGTCACCCTCCAGGCCGCTCAGATTGAGCAGCCGGAACACACGCACCAGATACGAGCCCGGCAGGATGGACTCGGCGGCTATCACATAGAGCCGCTGGTCCGGCAGGGCGGCCGGCTCCTGCGCTTCCTGCGCAGGCCCCTCTTCTTCCTCGGCGGCGGGCGGCGTCACCTCGGCGGCAGGCGCCTCCTCCTCGGCCGCTTCTTCGACCGCTTCCTCCTCAGCCGCCTGTGCCGCTGCCGCGGAATCCCGAGCAGCGGCTTCGGCCTCGCGCGCCTGCTCGAGCGAGTCGCTCCAGGCAGTGTACCGCCAGGCATGGTAGACCGTATCGAGAGCGACCGGCGAGCTATCGGGGAGTGCGATGATCTCGATGGCCTCGGTGCTCGTGGGCACCTCGGGATCGAGGTAGCCGTCGAAGCCCAGTTGGAGCACCAACGAATCGATGGGCGTGACTTCTACGAGCGCCGGACCGAGGGTATCGTGTTGAAAGACGTGGAACTCCAGCGCGAGCGTGTCGGCCTGCCCCAGGCTCACGACAAGTGTATCGGACCGATCGAAGTTGTCGGCCCGCATGTTGTTGTTGAGGTCCTCGTATCCGATGGCGTAGTAGTCGCCGACCGGCAGCTTGGCGATGCTGAACTCGCCGGCGCTATCGGCGATTCCACCGTAACGGAGTGTGTCGGGCAGCAGGACCATGTCGACACGGCCGTTCGGCAGCCGCTCACCTCGTATCCGATCGAAGACCGAACCGCGAGCGCCGTTTTCCGGGATGGACACGCCGGTAGAGATGATGTGGTAGATCGGTTCATCGATCCGGTTGCGGAACAGGTCCTGCACGACCGGCTCGATGCGCACGTGGTAGAGCCGGTCCTCGACCCAGCCGGCCCGCGGGCGGACGCGCAGCTCGCTCTTCCCCTTGTCGACGTTAGGGCGAGGCTCGAACGGGTAGAGAATCGCAGCGACCTGCAGGTTCTGCTCCGAGATCGGCTCGTCGAACTCGAAGCGGACCTTTTCCCGGTTCCCGGTCCAGGAGACGACGGCGTAGCTGTCGGGGTATACGGCGATCAGCAACGGAGGGATCGAGTCCGGTGGGCCGCCCGGTGGCGCCTGGACGTTGGCGCAACTCTCCAGGTTGGCCAGGGCCAGTGCCAGTAGGATGAGCCCTCCCGCGAGCAGGCTGGCATGAGCCGCGCCGGTCCGCGGGAACCTAGTCACGGTCTACTCACCCTCCAGGATCCTGCGCTTCTCGTTGACCTTCGCGAGTTGCTCTTCGAGGCCGCGCAGCTTCTGGCGCGCCTGTTCGACCACATGGTCGGGCGCCTTCTTGACGAAGTCCTCGCTGGCGAGGCGCTTCCGCGAGCGTTCGACCAGCGCTTCCAGCTCTTCCCCCTGCTTGTCGAGTCGCGCCCGCTCGCGAGCGAGATCTATGAGATCTTCCAGCGGCACGTGGACCTCGGCTCCCGTCGAGAGGACGGCCATCGCCTCGGCGCCACCCGCCTCGCCGTCGAACGAGATGCCGCTGATGCCGGCCAGCTTGACCGTCGCCTCGCCTTCGGCATCGATCGCACGACGCAGCGCTTCATCCGCGGCGAGCACCCGCACCTCGACCTGGCGGCCGTGGGCGACGTTGTACTCGCTGCGGATGTTGCGGACGGCGCCGAGCATCTCGCGGAGCACGTCGACCTGGGCCTCGGCCTCCGGATCGTTCCAGTCGGGCCGGGGCTCGGGCCAGGCGGAGACCATGATGCTCGCGCCGGCGCGGTTCGGCAGCCGCAGCCAGAGCTCCTCCGTGATGAACGGCATGAACGGATGCAGGAGCCTGAGGCTCGTATCGAGCACGTCGCGCAGCACCGAGCGCGCCACGGCGCGCGCCTCCGGGTTCGATTCGTTGTAGAGCCGCGGCTTCACCAGCTCGAGGTACCAATCACACAGCTCGCTCCAGAAGAACCGGTAAAGCTCGGCCGCCGCCTCGTGAAGACGGAAGCGCTCGAGGTCGTGGGTCACCTCGCGGATCGCGCTGCTCAGCCGCGAGAGAATCCAGCGATCGGAGAGCTCCAGCCGCCCGCGGTCGGGGGTGGGGTCGACATCTCCTTCCAGATGCGGCATGGCCAGCCGGGCCGCATTCCAGATCTTGTTGCCGAAGTTGCGGCCGACGTGGAAAGACTCTTCCAGGTCCTCGTAGTTGAGCTGCAGGTCGGCGCCGATGCCGAGTCCGTTCATCAAGGTAAAGCGGAGCGCGTCGGCGCCGAATATGCGGACGACCTCCAGCGGGTCGATCCCATTGCCCAGCGACTTGGACATGCGGCGGCCGACGTGGTCACGGACCGTGCCGTGCAGGTAGACATCGTTGAACGGCACCGTACCCATGAACTCGAGGCCGGCCATGATCATGCGGGCGACCCAAAAGAAAATGATCTCGGGCGCGGTGACCAGCGTGTGGCCGGGATAGAAGGCGGCGAGATCCTCCGTCTCGTCGGGCCAGCCCAGCGTACTAAAGGGCCAGAGCCAAGACGAGAACCAGGTGTCGAGGACGTCGGGGTCCTGCTCGATATCGTTGCTGCCGCACTCGCTACATGCCGTGGGATCGTTGCGCAGCACAAGCATCGCGTCACAGGAGCGGCAGTACCAGACGGGAATGCGGTGCCCCCACCAGAGCTGGCGCGAGATACACCAGTCGCGGACGTTCTCGAGCCAACCCTCGTAGACACCGCCCCAGTGCTCCGGCGTGAAGCTGACCTCACCCTTCCGGTACGCTTCCAGCGCCGGCTCGGCCAACGGACCCATCTTGACGAACCACTGCTCTGAAACCCGGGGTTCGACCATCGTGTGGCAGCGGTAGCAATGGCCCACAGAGTGCATGTGCTTCTCGGTCTTTTCGAGCAGCCCGGCCTGCTCCAACTCCTTGACCACGGCCTCTCGCGCGGCGAAGCGGTCCATGCCACGGAAGCGCTCGGGCACCGTGTCGCTAAGCGTGGAGTCGGGGTTGAATATGTCGACCTGATCGAGGTCGTGGCGCAGTCCGATCTCGAAGTCGTTGGGATCGTGTGCCGGCGTCACCTTGACGATCCCGGTACCGAACTCGGGGTCGACGAAGTCGTCACCGATGACCGGGATTTCCCGTTCGGCCAACGGCAGCAGGGCGGTCTTGCCGAGCAGGCCATGGTGACGATGGTCGTCGGGGTGGATGGCCACGGCAGTGTCGCCCAGCATTGTTTCGGGACGCGTCGTCGCCACAACCAGGTACACCCCTTTCTCACCGACGATCGGGTAGCGCTGGTAGTAGAGCGCGCCCTCGACCTCCTCGTGCTCCACTTCCTCGTTGGCCAATGCGGTGGCGCAACGCGGACACCAGTTGACGATGTACTTGCCGCGATAGACCAGACCCTTCTCGTACAGGCGGACGAACACCTCGCGGACCGCCTTGCTGAGGCCGGGATCGAGCGTGAAGGCGGTACGATCCCAATCGGCCGAGCTGCCGATCGCCTTCAGCTGCTCGAGGATCGTGCCGCCGGTCTCGCGCACCCAGCCCCAGACGCGCTCGACGAACGCCGCGCGGCCCAGGTCCCACCGCGTCTGACCGTCGGCGGCGAGCTGGCGCTCGACGACATTCTGTGTGGCGATGCCGGCGTGGTCCGTACCGGGCACCCAGAGCGCCTCGCGACCCTGCATCCGGCGCCAGCGGATCAGCACGTCCTGGATCGTGTTGTTGAGGCCGTGCCCCATGTGGAGCTCGGCAGTCACGTTGGGCGGCGGCATAACGATGACATACGTCTCCCGCGCGCTGTTCGGGTCGGCGCCGAAGTGGCCACCGTCCGACCAGCGTCGATACATCGGTTCCTCAAAGGACCGTGGATCGAATCGCGGAGGTAGCTCCGTGCTCTGCTTCTTGCCCTTTGCCATCGCCTGTCGAATCGTTCCGTGCCCGCAAGTGCACCGCTACCGGGGACCGCACCGGGCTCCATGGCGCGTGCCTCGAGGGCGCTCATCGAAGATGCGTGTAACTTATCTTGAAAGGGCGGTGTGGCAATCGTCTTAGGGGCCTGGGGAGCCCCTCAGTTCCCGCCTGTGGTATCCTTTTTGGCTGCCCGCGCCGCTTCCTCGCGGGCTCTCCGCTCGCGGATCGCCCGGATGCGCTCGTCGAACGCTTCATCGATCGCGCCCTGGCCCGCCTGGCGCTGGATAGCGTTCCACTCATCGACGCCTCCCTGGCGCCGGCGCGCCTCGGCAGGGTCGAGGCCGAAGTAGAGTGGGAGCGGCAACGTGATACCGCCCAGGTGGATCTTGCCCGGCGAGATCCCCCACTCTTCGCCCTCCTCGCCGATCGTCCAGTCGAGGCGCTCTAGCTCGCGTGCCAGCTCGGCGGCCATGCTGTCGTCGTAGGCCTCCAGAATGGCGTAGAGGCGGGCCCGGACCTCCGCCGCACGTTCCGCCGGAGTAAGATCGGTGCGCCGTAAGATCCGTGGCACGATCCACAACCTCCAATCGCCGACGCGCGGGCGCAGTCGTTCGGCGGCGCTCACGAACGGCGTAGGTTCGACCTCCGCCTCCGTCGGCAGCTCCTCGGGCTCGGGCTGCAGCACCGGCTCGACCACCGGCCCTTCGACCACGACCACATCTACGACGCGCATCCCCTGCTCGGGCATGACGACCGGGGTCGGCACGTAGAACACGATATCCGGCTCGAGGTATCTGATGATCAGCGGCGACAGCCGGACAAAGAGGATGTGAATCAGCACTGAGGCGATCAGGCCGACGGCGACCGCGCGCTCGTGACGCCGCACCCGCTCGCGCACTTCCGGCATCACCCGGCGATCGGGTTGGGCGGCGCGCTTGGCCTCTTCCTCGGGTGGCGCGCCCGGCGGTCGCATTAAAGTCGTGAGGATCACTGTGGTAGATACTCCAGACGCGCCACCCTGTTCCAGTTACAGCACTTTCGCGACGCGCTGCGCCGCCTCCCTGAGCCGCTCCGCCGGCACCGTGAGGGCGACGCGGAAGAACCCTTCACCACCGCCACCCATCCCGGTACCGGGAAAGAGAACAACCCCGGACTCCAGAAGGATCCGGCGCGCGAACTCGACGGCCGGCTCGCCGCCGGGAATGGGAATCCAGAGGTACAGGGTCGCCTTCGGCGAATCGACCTCGAACCCAGCCTCGCGGAATGCCTCGACCGCGGCGTCGCGGCGCTCCTGGAAGACGGCCGTCTGCTTCGGCACGAACTCCTCCCAAGCATCCAGGCTGGCGACCCCTGCGGCCTGGCAGGCGAGGAATACGCCCGTGTCGTAGTACACCTTTACCTTCGTCAGCGCCTGCACCGTCTCCTTGTGCCCGGCTACCCAGCCGATCCGCCAGCCGGTCATATTGAAGGTTTTCGACAGCGAGTGGAATTCCACCGCTACCTCGCGCGCTCCCTCATACTCTAAGACACTTGGCGGCTTATAACCGTCAAAGGCGATTTCCGAGTAGGCGTTGTCGTTGATCAGCAGCAGGCCGTGCCGGTGGCAAAATTCTATCGCCTGCTTGAAGTAGTCAGCGGACGCGACACCGCCGGTCGGGTTGTTCGGGTAGTTCAGGTAAAGCAGCTTGGCCTTCTTCAGCACTTCCGCCGGCACTGCGTTCCAGTCGAGCAGGTATCCGTTATCGCGCCGTAGCGGCACCTCGATCACGTCGGCGCCGAGCATATGAGTGCCGCCGAAGTACGGGTAGTAACCGGGGTCGGGAATAATGGCGGCATCACCCGGATCGAGATAGACGAGCGGCAGGTGCGCTATGCCTTCCTTCGTACCGATCAGAGGCAATACCTCGTCGAACGGGTCCACCTCGAAACCGAAGCGCAGCTTCATCCACTCGGCGATCTTGACCCGGAACTCCGGCAGTCCCCGCTGAAAGGGGTAGCGGCTGAAACGCTCCTCGGTGACCGCTTCCTGTATCGCCTTTATCGTCTGGGGCGGCGGCATCTGGTCGGCGTCGCCCGCCCCCAAGTCGATGACGTCCACACCTTTGTCGATCAGCTCCGCCTTGATCTTCGGGACGTCGGCTAGCGCATAGGGCGGAAGGCTGGAAAACTTATTTGAGTAAGCGGGCATCTTTCCCCTCTTCGATCCAGTTGCAGCCGTGGCCAACAGTCCGCTGCACCGCGTTGTACAGCAGGCCGAGATGGCTGGGACTCTCTTTAATCTTGAAAGCTAGCCGACGCCCAGGGCCCGTGCCAGTCAGGTCTTCAGGTGCTTCTTCTTCGCCGCCGGGAACAGCACATTATTGAGGATCAGCCGGTAGCCCGGCGAATGGGGGTAGAGGTCGAGATCGGTGGGCGGATCGCCGATAACGTGCTGAGGGTCTTCGGGGTCGTGGCCGCCCAAGAAGGTCCATGTCCCATTACCGTGGTTTCCGTGCAGGTACTTCACCCAGGGCGCGCCGGGCTCTTCGGCGAGCACGGTGACTGAAGCCTTGAGGCGCGAGCGACGGTAACTCGTCGTCAGCCCGTAGAAGTCGCGGATCACGCGCTCGTGGTTCTGGGTCAGCATAGTGGCGACCGGGTCGATCGTAGCGCTGAAGTCGAACAGCCGGAAGGTGCCAAGAGGTTGCCGCATGGGCGTATTCACCAGGTGGCCGTCGATATCGCTGAACGCCGACAAGGCCGGTTCCCCGAACACCGCGGCGCCTTCGAAGGCGAACGAGCCGTCCCAATCCAAGCGGGCGCTGGCGTTCGGGTCGACCTCGTCTCCGTCCGCGTACGCCGCCGCTATGTCCACTCCCAGCGCCGCGAGCGCCAGATCGATCGTTTCCGTCGCCGTGCACATGGCGAAGATGAAGCCGCCGCCATCGATGTACTCGTGGATCTTCACCGCGACTGCCTTCTTGAGGCTCGGCGTGTCGGGCAGCCCGAACGCCGTCGCCACGCGGCGGTTACGGGCCACTTCCTCCTGCAGCCAGGCGGCGCCTGAGTAGGTCAAGTAGAACTTCGAGTACTGGCCGGTGAAATCTTCGTGGTGGAGGTGTAGCCAGTCGTAGCGGCTCAGCTCGCCGCCGAGTACCTCCGGATCCCACAGCTCGTCGTACTCGATTCCGGCGTAGGTGAGTGCCAGCGTCACCGCATCATCCCACGGCTGCGATCCGGGCGGCGTGTAGACGGCGATCCGCGGAGCCTTCTCGAGGATCACCGCCTCCATGTTCGAGCCATCGATCTCGGCACGCACCGCCGCCAATCGGGACGCCCCGACCGGTTCGACGGCCACCCCGCGGAGCGCCGCCTCCCGGCGGACCTCGGGCGCATCGGGTAGCAGGAACGAACCGGCTCGGTAGTTGAGCAACCACTCGACGCGCTCGCCGCGTCCCAGGACCCAGTAGGCGAGGCCGTAGGCGCGCAGGTGATTCGATTGCGCACCGTCCATCGGCACCAGGAGATACTGGCCTTGTGCGGTCCCGGCCGCGGCCAGAACCAGGGTCAATACGAACAAGAGCCGCCGGCTCACGACCTGGGGACCTCCTCTCGCAGTTCCGCCAACCTGCGACGTCCGATGGGCGTTAGCGCGCTCTCCGGGTACTCGATGATCAGCTCTTCCAGCAGGACCATCGCCTCGGCGCGCCGTCCATTCAGTGCCAGGGCTTCGGCCAGCACCATCATTGCGACGGGAGCTTCGCCCGATTCCGGGTAACGCTCCGCGAGGCGCTGCAGCACAGCTTCCGCACCGTCCAACGAGCCGCCCGCGATGGCCAGTTCGCCGGCCCAGAGGAGAAGCGCCGGCCGAGCCGGCGAAGGAGTCGCCCGCTCGAGACCATCTACAAGCTCCTCATGGGCCTTTAGCGGTCCTTCCTGCAAGCCGCGGCGCTGCGCCGCCGCCGCCGCCTGAAGCTCTGCAGCGTTGCCGTGGCGCAGGAACCCGAGAGTGCGAAGCGCCTCGGCGCGCGCGGCTCCACTCAGACGCACGGCGGCGACCTCGAAGCCCACGCGCGCTTCCTCGTAGTCGCCGCCGTAGAAGGCCAGGTAGGCGCGCGTCAGAATGAACATGGTGGCGACGGCCGGATCGCCGCCGGGATCGGGGACCAGCTCGAGAACACGGGCGGCCTCCTCCGGACGGCCGCGCCACAGGCTCGCCTGGGCGACTGCCAAGACCAGTGAAGGAAACTCGGGGTCGTCCTTGTACGTCCGGGCATATTCCTCGAGCATATCTCGCGCGCCAGCGTGGCCGGCCGCTACGTGAATGCGAAGCAGCAGAGCACTCGCCCAATGGTGTGGAGGCGTATTCGGGTCAGCCCGCTCCACGAAGTCGTCGAGCGTGCCCCGTGCCGCCGCCGTATCCCCGACACTCAGATCGTATTCGACGATGCGGCGAGCGACATCCCAGCGGGAGGTGTCGGCGGCGAGCGAGCCCAGCATCTCACGGTAGGCCCAGTCCAGAAGCGCCGGCTGTGTCAGATCGGCGGCAACCTCCGAGAAGCGCGACAGGAACGCCTGGCGCTCCTGTCCCTCGAGCTCGTCGACCAAGGCCTGCGCCCTCTCGCGTGCATCCCCGGCTCTGCCTGCGTAGAGCGCGGCGATTGCCGCCAGCTCGCGCTGCTCGGACGGTCCTTCAACGGGTAGCCGCGCCAGGATCGCCTCAGCGGCCGGGCGCGCTGCGGGTCCGAGGGTATTGAGCTTGTAGCCGACCATATCGCGGCCGACGCGCGGGGAGAAGTCGAGTATGACGACCCACAGGTCGGCCGCCGGGGCCCAGCGACGCTGCTGCGCGTAGATGTCGGCCAGC
>JBDHHM010000010.1:0-18250 GCA_039589355.1 Gemmatimonadota bacterium
GTCGGTGTGGCGTTGTGGGCGGCCCTCGTAGTGTGGGCTACCCTGGCCCTGCAGCACGCGGGATCGCCGGCGCTGGACCGCTAGCCTCACAGGCTCACGAGTTGCGCTCCGGGGCACCCCGGCGCCTCCCTAGCGTAGAGCTCCCGTCGTTCTTCAGCGACCTGCTAGTTCAAACGGCGGAGCTCGACGCGCCAGTTCTGTGCTTGCCCTTCCGGCGTCGCGTTGCTGGCTATCGGCTCGTCGGGCCCGTAACCCTTCGCCAGTAGCCGCTCCCCGGAAACGCCTTTGCTGATCAGGTATCGCCGCACCGAGACCGCCCGGCCGAGAGACAGGCTCAGGTTGTAGGGACGGTAGCCCGTGTTATCGGTATGACCGGCGATCTCGAACCGGACCGTCGGATTGGCTATCAGCGACTCGGCGACCCTGTCGAGGATCGGGCCGGACTCAGGCGTCAACACCGTGCCGCCCGACTCGAACGTCACGCCTTCCAGCACCACCCTTGTGGCACCCTCCTCGAAGAGGACCGCTGTCAACGCGCTCGCCCCTCGGTGTCCCGGGGCACGCATCGAACTGATCCACGACGCCATCCCGGTCGGAATCCTGTGGCCTTGCCCCGGCGGCTCGACCGAACAGGGGCCCGAGGGTAACGCTGAGTCCGGCCTGGACGCCGATGTTCAGGTTACTGTCCTCCTCATTCGCCGGCTTCAGTATGTAGTCGGCGGCCCCGGAGACACGCAGGGCAAGCGGCCCTGCGAACCCCAGCCGGAACCCAACCAGTCCTGTAACCCCGTTGTCTGCCCCCTGGATATCCTTGCTGTACTCGTTGTGTACGAAGCCGGCCCCGAGAAGGAACGCGAAGTTCCCGGAGACCGGCTGGCTGTAAACGAGACGCGCACGAAACGGCACGTAGGATATGGTGGCCCCGTTCCAGTCCGCCGTGGTATAGGACGCCTCGCCCTCCAGCGAGAGACGCGAGAGCAGGTAGAAGCCCAGCCAGCCGCCCGCGCCGATCCCGTCGTCGAACGACAGGCTGCTGTCGAAGAATGTGTAGGCGCCGAACCCGCCGAGCTCGATCGAGCTGCCCTGTTGCGCCAACCCTGGAGTCACACTCAGCTGCGCAACGACAGTCACTGCCGCCAACCATCGTGTCGACATGTTGGTCCCCTTTCCCGCTCTTCGCCTCCCACGTCCGCCGCCCACCCGTCTACGACGTTGGGAATAGATGATACAGCATCACGTATACCACGATACCGGTAACGGAGACATAGAGCCACAGAGGGAAGGTCCAGCGGGCGATGCGCCGGTGGCGGGGGAAGTTCTCACGTATAGCAAGATACAACGTCACGATCACCAGCGGTACTATGACCATCGCTAGGATCGTGTGCGACGTCAGCACGGCGAAATAAAAGGTTCGCGCCAGGCCCTGGCCGGTGAACCGGGTCGTGCCCGTCCGGTAGTGGTAGAAGAGGTAGCTGGCGAGGAAGAGAACCGAGGCACCCAGGGCGGAGAGCATCAACGCCCTGTGCAGCGAGGGGCGGCGCTTGCGAATAGCGATGTAGCCGGCAACCAGCAGCAGCGCGCTGGTTCCGTTGAGTGTGGCGTTAACCGCAGGAAGATCGCCGACGGAGATCAAGCTGCCCGGCCAGGTTGGCGGACCCGGGCTTCCTACTCCTCGCCCAAGAACCGCTTCAGGTTCCTCAGGTACAGAATGAACGCGATCGTTGCCACGCCGAAGCCGACCGCCGATGCCAGGGCCCAGACCTCGCGCGACTCCACATAGACCTTCCCAGACCACACGGCGAATCCCAGCGTGAATACGATTGCAGTCGAGATCAGGACTTTGTGAAAATTGACCATCTTCAGACCTTGTCAACCACCATCAGAATCAGCAGCACCGGCAGATAGAGCACGGAGCCCAAAAAGAGACGACGCGCGCTGAGGCCCGTGCGCGTCGCCGCCAGCGCGAACCCCAGGACCAAGAACGCCAGTCCCAGAGTCAGCGCGCCAAAGAAGTAGATTGCACCGGTGAGCCCCATCACAGTGGTCAGAAGACTCACAGCCAACAGCGCCAACGTGTAAAAGATGATCTGGCGCGCCGTTCGCTTCCCTTCATCATCGACCACCGGGAGAATCGGGAATCCGGCGCGGGCGTAGTCCTGCTTGTACAACCAGCCGATGGCGAAGAAATGGGGCATCTGCCAGAGAAACACAATCCCGAACAGCACCCATGCTATAGCGTCCAGTCGGCCAGTCGCCGCGGTCCACCCCATCATCGGAGGTATTGCGCCGGGCACCGCGCCCACCACGGTGCAGAGCCACGTCCGCCGCTTGAGCGGTGTATAGATGAATATGTAGATCAACAGCGATGCCGCGCCCAGAGCCGCCGTCAGCGGACCGACCAGCGTAACCAGATAGAGCGCACCGGCCACCGAGATCCCGCTCGAGAAGGCCAGCGCCGTCGACGCCTTCAGCCGCCCGGCCGGCAGAGGCCGCTTACTGGTACGCTTCATCTCAGCGTCCGCCCGGCGCTCGGCGTACTGGTTCAACGCGTTGGTACCGGCGGCCAAGAGCCCGGTGCCCAGCAGCGCGTGGGCCAGCAGGGCAAGGTCCAGCGACCCCGACGCGCCCAGATAGAAGCCCACACCAGTGGTGACCAGCACCAACCGGGTGATACCGGGCTTGGTCAGCGACCAGAGATCGGCGAGTACGACCTTACTGTGCATGCTCGAGAAGTATGGCAAGTACCAGTATGATCGCCAACGGCAGCGGCGCCGTGGCCAGCAGGATCACACGCAGGCGCTCGAATCTCAGATGCATGTAATACATCGCTACGAGCGTCGCCTTCCAGATCGCCAGGCCGACCAGCACCACGATCAGCACGTTCCTCGGCAGGGTGCTCAGGTACGCGATGCCCACCTCGACGATCGTCAGGACGAGAAGCACGAACCAGATGAGCATGTAGCTCGGCTGCTTCTTCTTCTCTGCCGTCTCCATCATAGTCCCTCGAAGCTGCTGTGCGTTACTACCTGTGGATCTAGATCAAGTAGACGATCGTGAACAACATGATCCAGACGAGATCGACGAAGTGCCAGTACAACCCGACCACCTCGACGCCGCCGTGGTTCTCCTTAGTATAGTGACCACGGAACGCCTTGACCGTCACCCAGATCATGCACAGCACGCCGATACTGACGTGCGTGCCGTGGAACCCGGTCATCGTATAGAAGGTCGAGCCGAACAGGTGGCAGTTCGGCACGACGGCCGCAAGCTCCTCGCTGCACTGCGGCAGGAATCCCTCCCGCGCCAGCGCGACATACTCCACCACCTGGATGCCTACGAACGCCGCGCCCAGCAACACCGTCGCCACCAGGTAGCGGCGAAGGTTCTTCTGGTCGCCGTGCTCGATCGCGGCGAACGCCTTCACCATCGTTACACTGCTGCAGATCAGCATGAACGTGTTGAAGGCGGTGAGGTTGATGGCGAGCGGCGTGCCGCCTTCCTCGAGCGGGACACCTGGCAGCGCCCAAGCTGTCGTCCCGAAACGCAGGATGATGTACGCCCCGATCAGCCCGGTGAAGAACATCACCTCGGAAGCCAGGAATACCCACATCCCCAGCTTCTGGTTGTAGATGCGCATCCCGGGCTCGGCTTGGACGCCTCCCGTTAGCGTTATAGCCTCATTCATCGTTCGCGTCTTTTCTGTCTCTCCAGTTCCTGCATGTAGTAGTCGGTGGCCGGTGGTCGGTGGTCGGTAGTTCCCAGTTCACCAATTACCGGCTACCGGCTACCGGCTACCGTCTACCGGTCTCGCGTCCTGGGGCAAGTAATCCGCCCCCGCCTCCGCCTCCGGCGAGCTGAACTCGTACGGCCCGCGATACACGGTCGGCGTCACGGCGAAGTTGCCGTGCGGCGGCGGTGACGGGACCGTCCACTCCAAGCCGTTGTCCAGCCACGGATTGAGCTCGGCCTTCCTACCCCTGAACAGGCTCCAGAAGAAGTTCGCGATGAACGGCAGCTGCGCCACGAACAACAGGATTGCGCTGATCGTGATGAACCTGTTCATCGGCTGGTACGGCTGTAGGAACTCGTACTGCGTCGGATCGTAGATTCGCCGCATGTGGCCGGCCATCCCGAGGATATGCATCGGGAAGAACGTCAGGTTGTAGAATATGAACGTGAGTGCGAAGTGGACCTTGCCCCACGTGTCGTTCATCATGCGGCCGAACATCTTCGGGAACCAGAAATAGATGGCGGCGAAGATGGCCATCAGGCTGCCGCCGAACAGTACGTAGTGAATGTGGGCGACGATGAAGTAGGTGTCGTGGATGAAGATATCCACGGTGTTCGACGCCATAAAGATGCCGCTCAGGCCACCAACCGTGAACAGCGAGATGAATCCGATCGCCCACAGCATCGGCGTGTGGAAGCGAATGTTCCCGCGCCACATGGTGCCCAGCCAGTTGAACACCTTGATCGCCGACGGGATCGCGATCGCCATCGTCGAGATCATGAACGACGTCCCAAGCAGCGGGTTCATCCCGCTCTGGAACATGTGGTGACCCCAGGTAATCCAGCCCAGGAAAGCGATCGCGATGGTCGCCAGCACCATCGAGTGGTAGCCGAACACCGGCTTGCGCGAGCCGTTCGCGACTATGTCCGAGACGATCCCCATCGCCGGCAGGATCAAGATGTACACCTCTGGGTGTCCGAAGAACCAGAACAGGTGCTGCCAGAGCAACGGCTGGCCGCCGTCGGCCGGCAGGAAGAAGGTCGTCCCAAGCGTCAGGTCGAAGAACAGCATGATCACCGCCGCCGCGATGATCGGTATCGCCAAGAGCGCTAAGATCGCCGTGATGAACAGCGCCCAGATTGAGAGCGGCATCCGGAACAGAGTCATCCCCGGCGCCCGCATGTTTATCACGGTCGTGATGTAATTGACCGAACCCAACAGCGAGGATGCCGCGAAAAGCACGATGCTGATGATCCAGAGCTGCTGACCGAGCGAGGCACCCGTGTACTGCGGTACCGCGCTCAGCGGGGCGTAGGCGGTCCAGCCGGACCCGGCGGCGCCACCCTCCACGAACAGGCTGGCCGTCATGACTATCCCGGACTGAATGAACATCCAGAAGGACAGCATGTTCAGTCGCGGGAACGCCATGTCGGGCGCGCCGATCTTGAGCGGGATCAGGTAGTTGGCATAAACGCCGACCAGCAGCGGCATCACGGCGAAGAACACCATGAACGTGCCGTGCATCGTCACCAGTGCGTTGTAGAACTTCGGCACGACTACGCCGACACCCGGCAACTCTTGACCCGGGAAGCCGAGCTGCCAGCGCAGCATGATCGCCAGGACCCCGCCGAGCACCAGGAAGGCCAGGCTGGCGAACAGGAACTGGATCCCGATGATCTTGTGATCCGTAGAGAAGATGTACTTACGGATGAAGCTCAAATCTTCGTGGTGCGCATCCACCACCGGTGCGGCCGCCGCTGCAGCTGTAGACATCTTTATCCTCTAGGTCCGATCCGATCTCTTCCGATCGACTCTTCAGCGCTGCTCCGCAGCCCAGCTATTGAACTCGTCCTCCGGAAGGACGATGATCTTCCCCTTCATCAGACCGTGCGCCACTCCGCATAGCTCGGCGCACGCCAACTCGTACTCGCCAACCTCCGTCGCCTCGAACCAGGCGCGCAAGTTCAGTCCGGGCACCGCGTCCTGTTTGATGCGGAACGCGGGGACGAAGAACGAGTGTACAACGTCGACCGACGTGAGGTTGAACACAACGGGCCGGTTCACCGGTACATGCATCTGGTTGTAGCTGATGTGATCGTCTTCCGTACCCAGCTCACCGTCCGCGCCCGAATACGTGAACGCCCACGCGAACTGCCGCGCCTCGACGTTCACCTCCAGCGCATCCGTAGGAAACCGGTCCGGATCCTTGACCTTCGACCACACCGTCTGACTCGCCACCGCGATGCCGATGATGATCACCGCCGGGATGACCGTCCAGACGACCTCGGCCTTCGTGCTACCCTCTATATAGAGCGCCCGCCGGCCCGCCCGACCCCGGTACTTGATCATGAAATAGACCAGCGCCACCTGCACGCCGACAAGGATCAACCCGGTAATCGCCAGGATGACATAAAATATCCGGTCCAGGTCCGCGGCGTACGACGAGGCCGCTCCGGGAAGCCAGTCCATCTTCCTTTCCTCCTGATTGCCGTCCGGGAGAGAAACGCGCCCGCTGCCTCAAACCGCCACAGGGCCGTAGATGTAATCTAACACACTACCACTGCGCCCGATCAGCAACGCCCGACCTTGAGGCCCGAAACGCGCGCCAGACCTGCGAACGCAGTACGCTGCCTGGCATCTCCCGGGTGTGCCAGCAGCGGACAGCTTGGATTATCCAGGGTGGATTCCCCGCCGCGCGTACCAATAACGGTAGTCGTTACTGCCCTGCAGATCGCGAAAGAATACCCACACCCCCTGAGTCATGTCAACGCGATCCTCGGGTTGAGGGTTTCAGAGCCAGGGAGCTCTAGTGCCTCAAGGTCCCGAAATCCGCCCCCACGCTTTCCCTAGCGCCGGCGGTCTCGTAGCTTGTCACGCCGATGAGCGGAGAACCCACCGTTGTGGCCGTCGACACCGGCGGCACCTTCACCGACTTCGTTGTGCTGCGCGGCGACACCGCCGCGGTACACAAGCGCGCCTCCACGCCGGCGGACCCGGCGCAGGCGGTCCTGGAGGGGCTGCGCGAGCTGATCGAGCCCGGCGAGGAGTTCGTGCTTGCTCACGGCTCGACGGTCGCTACGAACGCACTACTGGAGCGCCGCGGCGCTCGGACGGTCTGGATCACCAATCGGGGCTTCGAGGACCTGATCGAGATCGGCCGCCAGACGCGCCCGCAACTCTACGCCCTGGTGAGTGAGCGAGCCGCGCCGTTGGTGGCAGCGGAAGATCGAATAGGCATCGCCGGCCGCATTCTTCACGACGGCAGTGAGGAGAGCGCGCTGGACCCGGACGAGGTGAGCGAGCTGGTCGCGCGAGTCCGGGACGCGGAATCGGTGGCGGTCGGCCTGCTGCACAGCTACGCGAACCGGGCACACGAAGAGAGCATCGCGGACGCTCTCGATCAGCTCGAGGTACCGGTGACCTGCTCGGCCCGGCTGCTCCCCGAGTACCGGGAGTACGAGCGTTTTTCGACGGCGCTGGTCAACGCATACGTAGCGCCACTCGTTCGCCGTTACCTCGAGGCGCTGGACAGCGAGAGCGGCGCCGCCCGGGTGCGGATCATGGCCTCCGGCGGCGGGGCGTTCTCCGTCGAGCGGGCGGCTCGCGAGCCGGTCCACACTATACTCTCGGGGCCCGCCGGCGGGGTCGTGGCGGCGCTGGAGGCGGCGCAGCGCTGTGGCTTCGAGCGAGTGTTGTCGTTCGACATGGGCGGCACCTCCACCGACGTGTCCCTCTGCCCCGGCCGGCCACTGCACACAAAGGAGTACGAGATCTCGGGGTCCGCAGTGGCGATACCGGTCATCGATATCCACACCGTCGGCGCCGGCGGCGGCTCCATCGCCAGCCGCGACCCGGGTGGCGCGCTGAAGGTAGGGCCCGAGAGTGCCGGGGCGGTGCCCGGTCCTATCTGCTACGGTCGCGGCGGCACCGCCGTGACGGTGACCGATGCGCACGTCTGGCTCGGCCGCATCCCGGCCGAACTCTTCCTAGGCGGCGAGCAGATCCTGGATCGGTCCGCGATCGAGGGTCCGCTGGGCGAGCTGGCTGCCGAGCTCGGCGCGTCGCCGGAGAGCGCGGCCCAGGGTGTCCTCGAGGTCGCGGACACCCGGATGGAGGGCGCGCTTCGCCTGATCAGCGTCGAGCGGGGCCACGATCCGGCGAGCCTGGTCCTCGTCGCCTTCGGTGGTGCCGCACCGCTGCACGCAGCCGAGCTGGCGGGCCGCCTCGGCGTGCCCCACGTCCTCGTGCCCCCCGACCCCGGCACGCTGTCGGCCCACGGAATCCTGGTCGCCGACGTACGCAAGGACGCTTCGCGTAGCGTGTTGCGCCGCGGCACCGATGCAGAGCTCGCCGCTTTGGAACCGGTCTTCGCCGAGCTCGAGGAAGCAGCCCGGGCCGAGCTCGCGGCCGAGGGTTTCGAGGGTAAGGTCGTGTCGGTGGACCGCGCCATCGACGCCCGCTACGGCGGGCAAAGCTACGAGCTCGGCGTACCGGCCACCGCCGACTGGCTCGAGACCTTCCACGCCGCCCACCTGGGTCGCTTCGGCTTCAAGCGCGACGACGCCGTCGTAGAGGCCGTCACCCTCCGGGTTGCCGCCCGGGCTAGCGTGACTCAACCCGGTTCCCCGCAGATCGAGCAGGCGCAGTCGCCGCCTGCCGCCGAGCTCACGATACGCGTCTATATAGATGGGGAGTGGCGCGACATCCCGCTCCACAGGCGCGCGGCGCTACGGGCCGGCCAACGACTCGACGGGCCCTCGGTGATCGCCGAGTACAGCGCGACCACCTGGTTACCCCCGGCCTGGCACGCAGAGGTGGCGCCCTACGGAGACCTGTTGCTGGCGGCGGACTCGTAGGCGCGGTACGGCGACGGCCTAGCGCCATAGGCGCTCAATCTTATATATAGAGCCCGCAGCAGACCTGGTCGGCAAAATCGTCAGATAAACGGAAAGTCATGGATTCACACGATCGAGGCGGGCGTTTGTCGGAGGGTGCCGGCAGTTCGGCATCGCTATCGGGCTACGATCCGCCTTACCGCCACGCCGGTATCGCCGGGTTCGCGATATTCTTGCTCTACGTCATCACGCTGGCGCCGACCACGGCGTTCTGGGACACGAGCGAGTACATCGCCACCGCCCATATCGTGGGCATCCCGCATCCGCCCGGGAACCCGGTCTTCGTGTTGATGGCCCGAGTCTGGGAGCTGCTGCTCGCGCCGCTTCCCCTTTCGATAGCGGTAAAGGTCAACCTCTTCTCGGCGGCGAACGGCGGTCTGGCCGCCGCATTCTGGTTCCTCGTCATCCACCGGGTGCTGGCCTTCTTCTCCGACGACGAGCGCTTCCGCCTCTTGGGCGCTGCCGCCACCACCCTGATCTCGGCCACCGCTTTCACCGTGTGGAACCAATCGGTAGTCAACGAGAAGGTCTACACGGTCAGCCTCATGACCATCGCCCTGCTCACCTGGCTGGTCTTCCGCTGGCGTGACAACCTGGGCAAAGGCAAAGATGACAACCTGCTTATCTTGATCGTCTTCCTCCTGGCACTGTCGCTCGGGAACCACCTCATGGCGTTCCTCGTGGCGCCGGCCATGGTGTTCTTCGTGATTTGGGTACATCCGCGCGTCCTTCTGCGCTGGCGACTTTACGCCTTCGCCGCGCTAGCCTGGGTCCTCGGCCTATCCGCCCAGATCTTCCTACCCATCCGCGCAGAGAGCAGACCGGTGATCAGCGAGGCGGACCCTCGCTGCGAGAGTCTGGTCGACGCGACGGTGGACATTCTGCGCCTGCATCCGCCGCTCTCCCTGCTCGGGCCGGACGAGGAAAACGACCGCTGCAACGCGCTGGCCGAGTCATTGCGCCGCACGCAGTATCGCAAGCCGCCGCTCAACGTGAACCCGGTCTTCTACCCGCGCGAGGTGCCACGCGACCTCGACCTGCTCCGCTGGCAGTTCATCAACTACGCCCAGTATTTCGACTGGCAGTGGGCCCGCAGCCTGGACGGCGCCAATACCTTCTTCGCCTGGGTCAGGGCGCCTTTCACCTTGCTCTTCCTGTTGCTCGGATTGCTCGGCGCCTGGCGACACTTCTATGCCGATCGTACTTCGTGGGTCTACTTCGCGGCGCTCTTCGTCACGGTATGGTTCGGGCTCGTATACTATCTGAACTTCAGGTACGGCTACTCCGTCGCCGCCACGATCGACGCCGGAACCGGCGAGCTGATGACCGTTCCGCGCGAATGGCGCGAAGTACGCGAGCGAGATTACTTCTTCATTATCTCCTTCTGTCAGTGGGGGCTCTGGGCCGGCATCGGGCTGGCTGCGCTTTGGCAGATCCTGGCTAAGGCCACCGCCGGCGCCGCGGGCAGACTCTCCTTCGCGCATTACCGGCGCACCGTGCCCATCCTGGCTCTGGCGTTCTTCCCCCTGCTTCTCAACTGGAAGTACGCGAGCCGGGCCGGCGATTACGCGGCGCGCGATTGGGCGTACAACCTGCTTATGTCCGTCGAACCGTACTCCGTCGTCTTCACCAACGGAGACAACGACACCTTCCCGCTCTGGTACCTGCAGGAAGTAGAAGGGCTGCGACGCGACGTCATCGTGATCGTCTACTCCTATCTGGCGACGCCCTGGTACGCGGAGCAGTTGCGCGACCTCTCCCGGCCCTGCGGCGACCTCGACCCGCTGGCCGACCCCACGGTCATCACCTGCCAGCGCCCGTTCGAGCCCGAGGCCGTGATACAGATCTACCAGGACCGTGAGTGGCCGGTGCCCACGCGCTCCATCCTCGAGTTGAGCGATGCCGAGATCCAACAGATCCCCGACTGTTACCCGATGGACGAGCGCACCGGTGCCTGCCAGGTCTTTGCCGACTCGATCCCGGTGCCGATAGGAGACATCGATGGGTTGATCGTCGCCGGCGATTACCTGATGCGGAACGACATCCTGGTCCTCCGCATCCTGCAGACGACGGCGGGCGACCGCCCGGTCTATTTCGCCAGCACGACGGGCACCTACGAGCAGTGGAATATTCAGCCGTGGATGGTTCGGCAGGGCGTGGCCTTCAAGGTCGAGACCGAACAGATCAGGCCGACCACCTCGCTGGTTCCGATCCCCTCGAACGCACGGGCTCGCGGTGGCCGCCTCTTCCCGTTCTGGCTCGATGCCGACCGGTCGTCCGAGCTGCTCGACCAGCACTACATCTTTAGAGATCTTGCCGAGCGAACGTTCTGGCCCGATCTGTCGACCAACGGCATCCCGCTGCAGTACTACCAGGCATACATAGGCCTGGCGACGGCATACATGGTGATGGGACAGCAAGCTCTATCCGATCAGAGCGTCGAGCGGGCCCAGCAGTTCCTGGTGGTGGCGCTCGGCGCGGATTTCCTCGTCCCGGCGCAGCCGCCGGCCGAGGCCCCGCCCCCACCGGAAGAGGAAGGGGAGTCGGGGAGTTAGGGATTCGGGGATTCGGGGATTCGGGGAGGTAGGAAGGCCTGGGGCGGTTGTGTCCCCAGCCTCCAGGTTCCCCGAATCCCTAACTCCCCGAATCCCCGAATCCCCGAATCCCCGAATCCCCGAATCCCCGAATCCCCGAATCCCCGACTCCCAACCCTACTCTGCGAGCAACCCGGCCAGGTCTTCCGCCTTCAGGTCTTCTCCACCCGCACCCGGGCTTTCCTCGCGCACGACGCTGGCGCCCGAACGTTCGTCGAAGGTGACATGCAGGACCTGGTCCATGCCTTCGCGGATCGATTCGACGTGCGTGATCAGAATCACCTGCTCGAAGCGATCCTGGAGCCGCTGCAACAGTTGAACGACGCTCTCGCGGCGCTGCTCGTCCAGGCTGCCGAACACCTCGTCGAAGATGAGCAGCGACAACGAGTGGCCGGCCCGATCGGCGATCATCTGGCTGATCGCCAGCCGCAGCACGAGGTTTGCTATATCCTCTTCGCCGCCCGAGATGACCTCCTTGACCTCGCCCGCGTCCAGCACGATCACCTCGTGCGCGCCGCCGATCTCGATCTGGTTGTAGCGACCGTCGGTCAGTTCCGTCACGAACACGCTGGCGATCTCCGATAGCTCCGGCCGGACCCGGTCGTTCAGTTCCATGCGCAATTCGCCCAAAGCGCCGTCCAGTTCGTTGTGCAGGCGGTAGTCCGCCTCACGCTCGGCGACGGTCCGCGAAATCTTCTTGTACTCACGCTCCGCCTGCCGCGCCGAGTCCGCCGCCTGGCGCGCGTTGTCCGCCTCTCCCTTGACCCGCTCCATCTCCACGTTCGCAGCACCGAGAACGTCGCGCGCCTCTTCATACTCCTTCTCGGCGGTCCGGTATCGGTCCTCAGAGTAGTCGAGCTCCGCCCGCTTCTTCTCCAGGTCCTCCAGCTGTTTGCCGATCTGCCGCTCCTCCTCCTCCGCCTCGGCCTTCGCCGCCCGCAACTGCGGTTGCCTCTCCAGCCGGGTCTCGAGCTGCGTGACCTGAGTGTGGAGCTCCTCCAGCTGTTTCAGCCCCGCACGTACTGCTTCGTGCCGCTTCGCGTCGTAGCTCTCCGGCAGCGCGGCGATTTCGCCGGCCAGCTCGCGGGCCCGCGCCTCCTCCGCCTCCAGTTCGGCCTTGAAGGCGTCGGCCTGGGTGAGCGCCGCCTCGGCCTCCGTCAGCCCGCGCCTGATCCGCTCGTTTTCCTCCCGGGCACGCGCAAGCTCGTTCCTCCCGGCGACGACTTCGTCGGGCTCGGCGCTCAGCTGTTCGAATCGTTTCTTGTGCCACTTTCCGTCCTGGACAATCTCCTCGTACTGGCCGCGGACGAGCTCGAGCACCGAGTCGTATTCCGAGCCGAGGGCCCTCTTGCAGGTGGGACAGATGCCGTCGGGCCCGGCGGCCTCGAGCTGCTTTATCTGCGCCCGGAGCTCCTCCGCCTGGCCGCGCAGGATCCGCCGGTTCGCGTCCGCCTCCTGTCGGTCGCGATCCCAGCGGGACGTCGCCTCTTGCAGACGAGCCTCCAGGCCGTCGCACTCGGCATCCTGGACGGCGAGCATCTCCTTAAGGTCGCCGCTCGCGCCGCCCTTCTCCGTCGCGGCGGCCGCCTTCTTGTTGAGACCGTCGACCCGGTCCCTCTGCCCTTCGAGCTGCTTCTCGAGGGTGCCGCGCCGAGCTTCGGCCTCCGCGAGCGCCTGCAGCGAATCGTTCTCCGCCGGCAGATCCTCGAGCGGCTTTATCCGATCCCGCAGCTGCTTCAACTCTTCCCCGGCGGCCTCCAGCGTCCCGAGCTCCGCCGCGGTCTCTTTCTGGTCTTTCTGGACGCGCTCGATGCGGATTCGTGCTACGCGGAGTTCTTCGCCCAACTGCCCGTACAGCTCGCGCGCTTTGCGCAACTCGTTCCAGGCCGGCTCCAGTTCGGCCACCCTGGCGGCCGCCTCGGTCCGCCGCGATTCAGCCTCCGTCACAAGCGAGGTCGCCGCCTTCAGTCGCGCCTCGGCCGCTTCCCGCTCGCCTTCGATCTCGTCCGGGTCGCGCCGCGCGCGACGCAATTCCTCCACCTGGGCCCTCAGCACGTTGCGCTGCTGGCGCACGCTGTCTTGCGAATTCTTCAGCCGCTCGTAGCCCAGTACCTGAGCCAGGAAGCGTCCCCGCTCCGCCGACCCCATGCTCGCCAGGAACTGCAGATCCTTCTGCTTCGTGAAGTAGGTGTTGAAGAACTCGCCGCGGGTCATGCCGAGGCGGCGCGTCAGCTGCCGCGTCACCTCGCCCAGGCCCGCGGCGATCGGATCTTCCTGCTCGAACCGATACAGCTCGGCGGTTCGCGGCGTCCGGATTACGCGGTAGCGCTCGCCCCGCAACTCGAACTCGAGCTCGGCCTGCACCGTCGAGCGGCCGGGCGCGCGGTTGAAGCGCAGCGTGTCTTTCGTGCCGCGGGCCGCCGGCGCGCCGTAGATCGTCCAGGCGATCGCTTCGAGAACCGTCGATTTGCCGGCGCCGTTCGGGCCGAGGATGCCGGTAAGACCGGGCCGGAACTCGATCTCCGTGTCGGCGTGCTGCCGGAAGTTCTTCAGCGCCAGGCGAATCAGCCGCATCTCACTCCCTGTCCTCCAGGACTTCGGCCTCTTCGGCTTCCTGCAGGTAGCGCAGCCCGAGCTCGATCAGCGCTTCGCGATCGACCTGCCGGGAGTCGGGCTTCCAGCGGTGTTTGAGGAACTCGGTCAGCTCCTCCTGCAGAGTCAGGCGACTGCCGGGCGCGCCCGAGCCGCTGCGTCGTGTGATCTGCGGCGGCCGTGCGTCGAGGTTGAGGTGAAGGGCGCGCGTCCGGTACTCGCGAATTCTGCGATGGTCGAGGTCGCGATAGATGTCACGCGGCACATCGAGCACGCGGAGGCGGACGATCTTCTCCTCGATGCCGCCGGGCACCGAATCAAGCGCCGACTCGATCAACCCATCGATCTCTCCTGCTGACAGGTCGCGCCCGGCGATCGGCTTGAGGTCGAGCACCGTTCGGGTGCCCTGCAGCTCGTGGAAGTCGACCTTGCCATTCACCGTATCGAGCTCGACGAACCCCTTGGGCCGGTCCGCCTCCGACCAGACATCGATGCTCGTTCGCTCGATGGCGCCCGGGTAGATCATGTTGGGTGCCAGTCGCTCGTGAAGGTGATAGTGCCCGAGCGCCACGTAGGTCCATTCTTCCGGCCTCAAGTCACTGCTCCGCAGCAGAGCCGCACCGTAGTGGCTGATCAACTTCAGGTTCTCGTGTGCGGCGTGCGCCATCAGAATGTTGATCCCGGCCTCCGCGTCCGGCTCGATCGCCGGCTGGCTCTCGGCAAACAGCGAGTTGTGGGGCAGGCAGAGGATCGCGGTGTCGAGCTCGGGGAAACGCAGTCGCTTCGGCTCCTGGTGAACGACATGAAAACCCGGGATCTCCGAGAATAACGTGAGGATGTTCCCGGTCTCTGCGGCGCGCGGCGAATCGTGATTCCCGGCAATGATGACGACCGGTGTATCGGGCGCTTCCTGGCGGAAGAGCGCGAACCGGCGGAACGCATCGGCGATCGCCGCGTTGGACGGGCGCACCGTGTGGAAGATGTCACCGGCGACCAGGAACAGGTCCGGGGCGATCTTCGCCGTCTGTTCCAGCAGTTCCCGAAAAACGCGAGCGACGTCGGCCTCGCGGATGTTGATTCCCGAGGCATTGGTCCGATGATACGCCCTGTACCCCAGGTGAAGATCCGCGCTATGGACGAGTCTCATCTGGCGACCAGAAGCTCCAGGTTCCCGTTCGCGTGCCCGGTGAGCTGGACCTCGACCCCGCCCTCGGCATGCACGGCGAACATGTCGATCTCGTAACGGCCCCCGACATACCGGCCGCGATCGATGTCGAACAGCGCCGAGCCCGTCAAACTGGCTTCCATGTGCATCGGCGCGCCGAAGCCGGACTCCTCTATCCCCTGAAGATTGGAGAACGTGCCCGACAGACCGATCACCGCAACGGCTCCCTCCTCACCCGGTCGTACCTCGAGGAGCGTGTGCTCCAGCTCGAGCGTCATGTTCCCCGCCCCGCTCGCAGACAGGCCAGCGGGGAACAGGCCGACGCTCGTCCAGCGATCTCCGACCCGTACCGGCTCTTCCGGTAGATAGGTCGGCATTGCGCTCTCCAGCTGCTCGAACTGCCGCGCCAGCCCCGCAAGCTGCGGGTGCGAATACGTCACGTCGATCGTCCGTCCGCTGGGGGTCGTCCTGACCCGCGCCCTCTGCGACAGGAGATCGCGCGTCGACTCGACCTGAGTGGGCGGCGGCGGGATAGGGCGACCGCCGATGTCCCCGGTGAACTCGAAGTCGTGCCAGCGCACCTCGAAGGCACGCGTCCCATCCTCTTCGACCGCGGATAGCCTCTGCTCGTACTCGACGGCCGTATGCAGGCCCAAGCCCGAAGCCAGCGTCTCCATGAGCTGCCGCGTACGGGCGTCCAGCTCACCCTCGCTCACGTACTCGGCCCGCATCTGGATGTCGAAGGTCAGGCGATAACGGTTGGTCTGGCCCACCTCAGCGGAGAGCCGCAGAACGTGCGTCGGCGTTTGGGCGGCCGCCAGCAGCGTGAGTGTGGCGACGACCGTACCGGCGCTCAACCTCAGGTCATATCCGCAGCGCACCGATCAGAACCACGTAGACCAGCAGGGCGCCGACCAGGCTGCCGACGATCGCCTGCTGCTTCACCTTCGCGGCGAACTTCGCCTTGTCCTCCTCCAGCTCGCCTCCCCGCTCCGCCAGCGTTGCCAGGCTACCCGCCGTCGGAAGCACGATGAACAGCGTGGCCAGAAACGCGAGTAGACCGGCCACCTGCATCTGGAACAGCCAGTGCTCGGGGAACGGCCGGAGAAAGGGCCGCCCTGTGGCGATGATCAGGATCGCCCCAGCGACGATCGTGACGGTCGCCGCCACCGCGATCAGACTACGGTAGAGTCGTCCCGCCGTCGCATAGGCGAACGCGATCACCTCCTGCTGGCCCGACGCCCGCGCCCTCGATGTCATCAGGCTGAACGTGAACATACCGCCAAGCCATAGCGCTACGCCGATAAGATGTAGGAACAGCCAGATGCCCCAGAGCCTCATCTCGCCTCCTGGTTTCGGGCGCGGTTCTCCGTCAATCGCCGGCGTACGGGTCTTCCGGTACGGACACCGGCCGCTGCGGCCGCTCGACCGTTTCGCTAGAGACCTTCTTTCTGAGCCTCGACCGGAAGAAGGCCAGCGCGTCGTCGGGCAACGCACGTTCCGTGTGGTGAAACGCCTGCAGCACCTCGGAACGCTCGCGACCTGCGATAAGGTCCTTCACCTCGTTCACACGGACGCGGTCGTCGACTCGCCTGAGCCCGTGCGCCACCGCGTCCTCGAATGGCATCTCCTGACGCGGCGGAAATAGCTCGATCCCGTCCCGCCCGCGCATCACAGCCGGCTTTGGGAACCGGAGAAAGATCGGCTGCGTGAAATGCGGGTGCCTGACCATCAGGTCACCCTTGGGCAGGCTGGCCAGCTTCGTCTTTGTGGCTGGCGACAGCACCGAGTAGCCGGGCGTCGCCAGCTCATCCATATCCATGCGACCGTAGACCGCCGAGCCGCAGTTGCCCACCACGCGCCGGTGGACCTGGGAGCGGAATTGCTGCGCACCGAACAGAACGAGCCCCAAGTAACGTCCCCGCTCACTGATGTCGAGCAGCATCTTGCGGACGTAGGTATCGGGGCCATCCGACGGTGCGTACTTGTTCAACTCATCGGCGAACACGATCACATGTTTCACGCCCAGAGTGCCCGACTCCAAACCTTCACGAAGCCTCGAGACCACTCGCGCGAACACGAGGTCCTGAGCCTCGGGCTCGACATTCGCCACGTCGATCACGTAAACCGCCCGGTCCTCGAACTCGCCCCACGGCAGATCGCTCACCGCATCATCGTTCACCACCAGCCCATGCGCCCGGCTCACGATCCCGTTAAGCCGATTGCGCACTTTGCGGATCGTCGCCGTGTGGTGCGTCATCCAACGATCGGACCCGCTACCCTCGCAGCAGGCGAGCACGTCATCGAACCAATCCTCCAAATCGTGGAACGTGCGAACCAGATGGTTGCGCATCACCGGCTGCCCCGAGTCCGGCCCGAACCGCTGGTCGAGGACACGGTCGCGGATGAAATCGATCAGCGCGTCCGCCTTCGCGTCGAGGTCGTCGCGGGTCAGCAAGACCTCGGAGAACTGCATTACCTCCTTCAGACCCCAGCGCAGCGGGCGCACGTTACCCATCAGGTCCGCGTGTGTCCGCAACGTGTTCAGATTCCAGCCGTCGGCCCTGTAGGGTGCGAAGAAGCGAACGTTCTTGAACGGCTCGGGCGGGACCTCGAGCAGCCCGTACATATGCCGGTCGTTCTCGTCCAGCTCGCCCGACTGGTCGAGGAACAGCAGGTCGGGCCCTTTTACGTTGAAGCAGACGGCGGCGACCGAGCCCTTGGACTCGGGCATGTGCTCAAAGACCGAGGCGAGCAGGAACTCGACCAGGCTGGTCTTGGTGGCCAGGCCGCTCACACCGGTGATGTTCAGATGTGCCGCCTCGGGCCCGAGCAGGAAATCGGCGTCCAGGTAGACCCGCGCCTCGAGGCCGCCGCTCGTGTAGATGCCGAGCGGGATCCCGGTCTCATCCTCCACACCCACGTACGAGTCCATGCGCAGCCCGACAATGACATCGCTGTCGTCCGCCAGGTAGACCGCTCCCATGGGGACGGGCTGCACCGGCTCCTCGGGCTCGCGCCGCAGGACGGCGGCGGAGTAGAGGCGGATCTCGGGTCGCAGCGACGGTGCGTGCGCCCCTGCACCCGGATCGGCGTCGGCACCGATGTAGTCGTGGAGCGGCGACATGAGGTCGGTGAAGCTGAAGCCCTCGACCACGACGCCGTAGACCGTCTGCGTGTCGGCTACGACCTTGACGATCGAGCCGATCCCGATCTGCGCCTCGAGGCCGGTCCAGAAGTGGAACTCGTGGGTCGTGTTGGGCTTACGCTCGGT
>JBDHHM010000011.1:0-17493 GCA_039589355.1 Gemmatimonadota bacterium
TCTCGGCAGCCGACTTTCCGGGCTCGTCCAGATCCAGAACGGCGACCCTGGCGCCGGCGCCGGCCAGCTGCTTGGCCGTCGCCAGCCCGATTCCCCGGAAACCGCCGGTGACAACCGCTATCTTGCCGTCAAGCTCCGCCATCAACTGGTACCCTGGCTGAATCGTTCAACGTCCTCGGGCTTCCCGATCTCAGCGCCGGCTAGCGACCGATCGATCCGCCGCAGCAGGCCCGTCAGCACCTTGCCCGGCCCCAGCTCCACGAAATCGCCGACCCCTTCCCGCGCGATCCTCTGAACGCCTTCGGTCCACCGGACCGGAGCCGTCAACTGATGACGCACCAGCGTGCTCCTGGCTGTATCCGCATCCGACACCGGCTCGGCCGTCACGTTCGAGACGACGGGAAACTCGGGGTCCCGAAACTCCACCGCCTCCAGTGCCTCGCGCAGCCCCGCCTCGGCATCGCTCATCAGCGGCGAGTGGAATGCGCCGCTCACGGGAAGCGGCTGAACAAGCTTCGCACCCGCTTCCTTGGCAAGTTCCCCCACACGCTCGACTGCTGCGACCTCGCCCGAGATCACCGTCTGCTGCGGCGAGTTGTAGTTCGCGGCAACGACCACCGCGCCTTCCTCGCTGACTCGCGCGCAGATACCCTCGACATCCCCCGGCTCCAGCCCGACGACGGCGGACATGGTTCCTGCCCGCGAGGCCGCCATCAGCTCGCCCCTGCGGCGCACGAGCCGCACCGCATCCTCGAAGCGGAGCGATCCGGCGGCGGTATAGGCGGTGAACTCGCCTAGCGAGTGGCCTGCGCCGAAGCGAACGCGCCCCGCCAGATCGTCTTTGACGACGGTCCAGGCGGCGTAGCCGTGTACGAGGATCGCCGGCTGCGCGTTCTCCGTCTGCCTCAGCTCTTCCTCCGGGCCCTCCCAGCACAGCTTGGAGAGCTCGACCCCGAGGGCTTCGTCCGCCTGCAGGAAGACCTCGCGCGCGGCAGGATACACCTCGGCGAGCTCGAGGCCCATGCCGACCTGCTGGCTGCCCTGCCCCGGAAACAACGCGGCGAAGTCACTCACCCCGGGATCACTCCTTACCAGCGTAGCAGCGTGCCGGCCCACGTGAGACCGGCCCCGAAGGTGACCATGAGCACGAGCGAGCCGTCCCGAATTCGACCCTCCTGCTGAGCCTCGTGCAGCGATACGGGAATAGTCGCCGATGACGTGTTGCCGTAGCGGTCCACATTTACCCAGACCTGGTCCATCGGGACGCCGGCGTACTTGGCGGTAGTCTCGATAATCCGAATGTTCGCTTGATGGGGAATCAGTATGTCGATCTCGTCTTTTCTGACGCCCGCCTGCTCGAGAACCACGTCCGCCGCCTCGCACATCGAGCGGACGGCGTTTTTGAATACCTCGCGCCCCGCCATCCTTAGGTGTCCGTCCCGCGCGGTGAGCTCGGCAACATCGATGGGGACACTGGACGGGCCGATCGGCCGCCTGTGCAACAACCCGGCCAGAGTGCCGTCCGATCGCATGTAGCTGGCGAGGATGCCGCGACCTTCTTCCTTTGAGCGCTGGACGACCGCGGCGCCGGCGGCGTCGCCGAAGAGCACGCAGGTTGCCCTGTCCGTCCAATCGGTAATGGCGCTCATCTTCTCGGTCGCGATGCAAAGCGCCGTCTCGATCTGGCCGGAATTGATCAAGCCGCGGGCGATGTTCAGGGCGTATAGCCAGCCGCTGCAGGCGCCCCAGATGTCGAATGCGACGGCGCCGCTCGTGCCCAGTTTCGCCTCGATGTCGCAAGCGGTGGCCGGGAGCAGCCGATCCGGCGTGGCCGTGGATACGATGATGGCGTCGACATCGGACGGTTTCAGGTCCGCCCGCTCGAGCGCGTCCTGAGCCGCCCTGTACCCCATCTCGACGACGCCGACGTCGTCGGCGGCGATCCGCCGTTCCCGAATGCCCGTGCGCTCGATGATCCACTCATCACTGGTATCGACCATGTTCTCGAGCTCGGCATTGGTGAGGACCCTAGGCGGGACCCACATCCCCATCGACACCAGTCGGACTGTCGCCGCCGACACGCCTACGCCCTCGCGCTCGCGAGTCCGGACAGCTCGCGCCTAAGATGTTCGACCATGTCACACTCCACCGATCTGGCCGCGACGCGCACAGCGTTGCGGATCGCTCGGGCGGGCGAGTCACCGTGGCAGATGATCGTCACCCCGTTGGCACCGAGTAGCGGCGCACCGCCATGCTCCGCGTAATCGAGCACGCGGCAGATGGCCTGTAGATCAACGTACAGTTCAGAGCCGGCCGCCGTCCGGCTCACCAGATGAGCCACGTGTTCGGCCACAGACTCGTAGGACTTCAGGACCACATTCCCCACAAAGCCATCGCATACGAGAACATCACAAGCACCCGTAACAAGGTCACGGCCTTCGACATTGCCGACGAAGTTCAAACCGCTACCCTCCAGCAGGCGATAGGCCTCCTGGGTCAACTCGTTACCTTTCTCGGGTTCCGCACCGATGTTCAACAACCCTACCCTCGGGCTCTCTCGACCCTCCACATCCTGCATATAGATGTGGCCGAGGTGCGCAAACTGTTCCAGTTGCTGCGGCCTGCAGTCGACGTTCGCCCCGGCATCCACCATGAGCGTCGGGCCAGCCGACGTAGTCGGCAGCAGCGCCCCGATAGCAGGTCGATCCGTACCCGGCATCGCGCCGAGAATCAGAGTCGAAGCCTCCAGAATCGCACCTGTGGACCCCGCCGAGATGAACGCGTCTGCTTCACCGGCCTCCTGCAACTGCACGGCGCGAACGATGGAGCTGTCCTGCTTTCGCCGCACCGACTCGACCGGCGCATCGGCCATCCCGATAACCTCGCTCGCCGGGATGATACGCAGGCGATCGCCGGGGAGGTTCTGGCCGTCCAATTCCTCTTCGATAGCCGCCGGATCGCCTACAAGCAGCAGCTCGAAATCACTATCCAGGCACTGAAGCGCCTCCACGCCGCCACGAACCGGTATGGCCGGCGCGTTGTCGCCTCCCATCGCATCGAGGGCAATCCGCATGCTTTGCTGACGATCTTGCTGGTAGCCGATACACAACGAGCACACCACCCGGTCACCCGGGCGGCGCACCTCAAGCTCGAATACCCGGGCCCGCCTCGAAACGGGCGCAGGATGTCACCTCGCTCGCGGGTGCTAGAACTCCGTCTCTACCTGAATGACTTCAGTGTCTTTGTAGTAGCCGCACGTCGGGCAGACCCGGTGGGGCAGCTTGGGGTCCCCGCACCGAGGACACGCCTGCGTGGCGGTTGCCTTCGCCTTGAAATGCGTGCGGCGCTTCCTCTTCCGCGCCTTGGAGGTCCGTTTCTTCGGTACTGCCATTGTTTTCCTCTAGCCTTCTATTCTCGAGCCTTGCTCCGCAGTTCCTGCAGCGGCCCCCAACGCGGATCGGCGTCCGCAGGCGCACAGCCGCAGTCTCCTTCGTTCAGATTCGCCCCGCAGCAATCGCAGAGGCCGACACAACCTGCCCGACACAATGCGTACGACGGGACGACCAGCATCATCCGCTCCGCCAGCGGGGTCCGGAGATCCAACTCCTCGGCTCGCGAGTCGTAACCGTAGAGCTCCAGGTCTCCGTCCTCGTTGGAGGTTTTGGCGTCAAAGAGAACGGCGAAGTCCTCGCTGACGTCCAGCTCCAGTCGCTCGAGGCACCTGCGGCACGCCGTCCGAACACGAACACTCATTCGCCCGCGCACCCAAACGCCCATAGTGGCTGACCCGGCGGCCCTCGCGCTCACGACCAGCGGCGACGCCAGCTCGAAGCCGCTATCGCTCCACAGCGGATCGTCGGTGGCGATCTCGCCGTCGACCTCCACCGGCGCCTCGTTCAAGCGCCGTAAGTCAATGATCAGCACAGCCCAGTAGTTTATCGGCGGGCCCCAATCCTGTCAACGCGACAGGTCGGGGTTGGGGCGTCCGGCCTACCCAGCCCCCATCAACCCCCTCTTCGAGAAGAAGAAAGCCAGCTCCCGGTGGGCCGTCTCGTCCGAGTCGGATGCGTGGATGGCGTTGCGTTCCTTGTTTTCCGCGTACAGCGCCCGGACCGTGCCGGCCTCGGCCTCGGCGGGATCCGTTGCCCCGATCACCTTTCTCAGGTGCGCGACCGCGTCCTCCCGCTCCAGAGCCAGCGCCAGGACGGGCCCGGACGTCATGAACCGCTTCAACGCCTCGTAAAAGGGGCGTTCCCGGTGCACCGCATAGAACTCGGCGGCCCCGGCATCGTCCAGCTGCACGAACTTGGCGGCGCGAATCACGAACCCCTCATCCTCCAGATGCGCCAGGATCCGGCCGATCTTACGTCCCTCTACGGCGTCTGGTTTGATTATCGTAAGTGTAAGACTCATAAGACATTCACACAGAGTGTTCAAGTAACTTCACGATGATGTCAGTGCGCGAGAGGAAGCCCACCAGCTTGCCTCCGCTCACCACCGGAAACTGTGCTACGGTCTCGCTGAGCATGGTTCCCAGCACATCGGAGATCAACTGGTCCTCCGAGAGACACATCACGGTCCGCTGCATCACGTCCCGCACATCGACATCCTCGACCGGCGGCTGCCCACCATCTGCAAGCGGTGCGGCGCCGAGCACTTGTGGCAGAAAGTGCTGGAGAACCTCCTGCTGCGTCACGATACCGAGCACTTCGCCGTTATCGCTGACGACGGGCACACCGCGTCGTCCGTGGCGGACCATGACGTGGAGTGCCTCGGAAAGCGGCGTGTTCGGTGAGACCGTCTGGAAGTCACGGCTCATGAGATCACGAACCATGAGCTCCGGCTGCACGACGACGTCGGCGCCTGCTATCACCTTCAAGAACTCTTCGACCGACTCCGCCTCGGCGAGCGCGTCGGCGACAGCGGAATTAGCGAGCGTGACGCTCAGCGCGGCGAGCGTCTTGAGATAAGCCTTCGCCGCCGAACGAGGGGCTATGATCAAAACGAGGAACACAGCCTCCGATGCCTTCGGCGGCGCGAACCTGAACGGCTTCTTACTCGTGCCCACCGCTACCGCCAGCTCTTTGGCGGCGTCGCTTCGATAGTGAGCGAGGAGCGTTCGGGCGCCGATGGTCGGCTGTGTCCCGCGAGCGACTTCAGCTTCCACCAGCTCATCTAGCGCGCCCCGGTCACTGATCAGGCCCGCCGCGTCCAAGCGGTCGAGCAGCTGCGCCACGGCACCGGAATACGTAGGCGCCTTCAGCCCGACGATGACCCGGTCGGGAAGCAGTAAGCGTGACAGCGCTGTAGGCCTAGCCATTCAGAGCCCTTCCTACGATATCCGGCATGTCTGCCGGGCGGTCTGCGACCTCAACCCCATTCTCTTTAAACGTAGCGATCTTCTCCTCCGCTGTACCCGAGGACCCGGAGATAATAGCACCCGCATGGCCCATGCGGCGTCCCGGCGGCGCGGTCTGACCGGCCACGAAACCGACGACCGGCTTCGAGATCTTCTCCTTGATGTGCCGCGCGGCGTTCTGCTCGTCCGTGCCACCGATCTCGCCTATCAGCACGATCGCTTCCGTCTGCGGGTCGTTCTCGAAAGCGTCGAGACAATCGATGAAGTTCGTCCCGATGACGGGATCGCCCCCGATGCCGATGCAGCTCGACTGTCCCATGCCGACGCGCGTGAGCGCCCACACGACTTCATAGGTCAACGTCCCCGAGCGGCTGATGACCCCCACGGGCCCTTCCTCAACTATCTGGCCCGGGATAATCCCCAGTTTCGCCTTGCCCGGCGATATCATCCCCGGACAGTTGGGACCGATGAGGCGCGCACCCCGATCCGCCACATATCGCGTCGCCCTGAGCATGTCGAGGACCGGTATGCCCTCGGATATACAGACGATCAGATCGACGCACGAATCGGCCGCCTCACATATGGCGCTGGCCGCGAACGCCGCCGGCACATAGATAACGCTCGCGTTCGCCCCTTCCTCGCGTACCGCTCCCTCGACGCTGTCGAACACCGGTACGACGTCCTCGAACTTCTGGCCGCCCTTCCCCGGTGTCACACCGGCCACGACCTGCGTCCCATATTCCATCATCTGACGGGTGTGGAATGATCCATCCCGTCCGGTGATCCCCTGGACCACTACCCTTGTGCTGCTATCCGCAAATATCGCCATCGATGTCGCACCTGTCTCTAGTTCTTCGCCAGCTCGACCGCTTTCTGAACAGCCTCATCCATATCGGTCATAGCGCTGAAGCCTGCGGCCTTGAGGATCTTGACCGCTCCCTCCTCATTCGTACCGGTCAATCGGATAGTGAGCGGGACCTTTAGCTCGATCTCCTTCGTAGCTTCAACGATACCGTTCGCCACGTCGTCGCAGCGGGTGATTCCACCGAAGATGTTGAAGAGGATCGACTTCACAGCTGGATCCGAAGTGATGATCTCGATCGCCGTCACGACCTTCTCCGGGCTCGATGAGCCACCGATGTCGAGGAAGTTCGCCGGCTCACCGCCGTAGTACTTCACAAGGTCCATCGTCGCCATCGCGAGACCTGCCCCGTTCACACAGCACCCCACGTCGCCGTCGAGCTTGATATAGGTCAGCCCCTGGGCCCGTGCCTTCACTTCCTCGGGCGTCTCGGCCTCAACGTCGCGGAGCTCGGCGATCGTCATCCGCCGGAACAGCTCGTTATCATCGATGTTCATCTTGGCGTCGATGGCCTTGAGCTCGCCCGATTTTGTTGTGATCAGCGGGTTGATCTCCAAGAGAGACGCTCCGGCGTCGATCATCGAGGCGTAGAGCTTCGTGATTATGTCGGCCGCCTGGCGCGCCAACCCTGAATCGCCGGCGTAGAGCTTATACGCCAGGCGCGAGGCTTGATGCGGCAGCAGGCCATAGCGCGGGTCCACCGTTTCTTTGAAGATCAGCTCCGGCGTCTTCGCGGCGACTTCTTCGATGTCGATGCCCCCTTCCGGCGATGCCATCAGCACCACCGCGCCGTTGGCGCGATCGACGATTGCACCAACATACGCTTCATGCTCGATCTCCTCGACGGGACTCACCAACACCCTGGTCACCGTCAGCCCCTTGATCTGCATGCCGAGTATCTTACCGGCGACCTCCCGCGCTTCCGCCGCCGTGGTCGCCAGCTTCACGCCGCCGGCCTTGCCCCGACCGCCCGCATGGACCTGAGCCTTCACGACAACCCTCGTGCCCAGCCCCGCCGCAATCTTCTCCGCTTCCTCCGGGGTCGTAGCGACCTCCCCCGGCGGTACCGGCATCCCATGCTGCCGGAAGATCTCCCTGGCCTGGTACTCGTGGATGTTCATGTCATCACCTGGTTCTGATCTCGGTGCCCGCAGCGCCGCGCAACGCGGCCAGGCCTTGATCGAGCTGTGCTATCAGTGCCCTCCTGCCCCCGCCCCTCAGGAACCTGACGGCCGCTTCAACCTTCGGGCGCATGCTACCCCGACCCAGCTGGTCGGTCTCCAGCATCGCCTCAGCCTCCTTCAGCGACAAGCGTTTCAGCGCCGTGGCGTGCTCCGTGCCGAAATCTCGGTAGACTGCGTCGATATCGGTCAAGATCAGCAGAGTGCTGGCCCCGATCTCGCAGCCCAGCGCCGCCGCCGCGAGGTCCTTGTCCACGACGACATCGACGCCCTCCAAGCCCAGCGCAGGGTCCCAGTAAACCGGGATGCCTCCGCCCCCCGCGGCGATCACGATGACCCCGCGGTAGACCAGGCGCCGGATCGTGTTCCACTCTATCGTTTCCACCGGCCCCGGGCTGGCCACAACCCGGCGAAGCACGCCGTTGGCGTCCCGCTTCACCAGCCATGAGGTCTCCCGGAGACGCTCGGCCCGCTCCTCGCTAATCTCGCGCCCGATGTACTTCGTTGGGTCCTGCATCTCCGGCGCCTCGGGATCGACCACGACCTGAGTGATCTGGGTGACCACGAGCCTGTGCACACCCGCCTTCCTCAGGCTGTTTTGCAGCGACTGCTGGATCATGTAACCGATCCAACCCGCGGTCGCTGCGACGAGCACGCCGAGCGGCTGCTCGGGCAGGACGTCCGCGGCCATCTCGTTGCGGAGCAACTCATCGCCCACTTGCGGTCCGTTGCCGTGGACGATCGCGATGCGCCACCCTTCCCTGGCCAACTCGACGACGCTCTTCAGGCTCTCCCGCGTGAACCGGAACTGGTCGTAGATGGTGACGTTGTCCCCCGGCGGTCCGAGTGCGTTCCCGCCGAGCGCCACCACGACTGTCTTACGCGTCGCTACCATGAGATTCGGGGAGTCGGGGAGTCGGGGAGTCGGGGATTCCAGGAATGAAAGAGGCAGTTCTCGACCTCCCTAACTCCCCGACTCCCCGAATCCCCGACTCCCGATGGACCTCCGTAATTCTGACTTCCCTAGACCGCGAGTCCTTTGTCCCGCAACCAGCCGTACACTTCGTCCCGGATCTCGCCCAGCCGCTGCTCGCCGGCGGCCTCGAAACGCAGCACGACTATGGGCTGCGTATTACTCGCACGGATCAGAGCCCACCCGTCGGCGAACCGTATGCGGGCGCCGTCGACGTCTATGACGTCGTAGTGCTGCTTGAAGTGCTCGACGGCGCCGGCCACCAGCTCGAACTTCACATCGTCGCCGCATTCGACCCTGATCTCAGGGGTCGACGCCAGGCGCGGAACGTCCGCCAGGAGCCCCGACAGCGGGCCACCCGAGCGCGCCACGACGTCGACCAGGCGGCACGCCGAGTACAACGCATCGTCGTAGCCGTAGTAGTCATCGCCGAAGAACATGTGGCCGCTCATCTCACCGGCGATCCTGGCACCGGTCTCCCGCATCTTCTCTTTGATCAGGGAGTGGCCCGTCTTCCACATGATCGGCCTACCCCCCGCCTCTCTGATGCCGTCCTCGAGGGTCTGCGAGCACTTCACGTCGAAGATGACCTGCTCTCCAGGCCTTCGCTTCAGTGCATCGAGAGCGAAAACGAGCAGCAGGTGATCACCCCGTACTATCTCTCCATTCTCATCGACGGCGCCGATACGGTCGGCGTCCCCATCGAACGCGATCCCCAGCTCCGCATCCGACGTCCGCACCCGCTGTATGAGATCGGCGATGAACTCGTCCACCGTCGGGTCGGGATGATGGTTGGGAAATGTGCCGTCCGAATCGCAGTACAGCGCATCGACCTGCGCACCTATGCGCTCCAGCATGGGAACCGCGGCCAAGCTTCCAGCGCCGTTCCCACAATCGATGACGACCTTTACCGGCCGCTCCAGCTTGAACCTGCCCGCCACATCGGCGACATAGGCATCGAGTATCTCGCGCTCCGCCAGCGTTCCCTTTCCCTCGGCGAAGTCCTGCGAGTCGATCCGCCGCCGCAACTGCTGAATCGAACGGCCGTAGAACGGGCCGCCCGCGGTGAGCATCTTGAAGCCGTTGTAATCAGGCGGGTTGTGCGAGCCGGTGACCTGTATCCCGGCGTCGCTACCGAGATGGTGGACGGCGAAATAGAGCGCCGGCGTGGGCACGAGGCCGACGTGCGTCACCTGCGCGCCCGCGGCCTGCAGGCCTTCGGCAAACGCTCCGGCAAGCTCGTCCGAGCTCAGCCGGTTGTCGTGCCCCAGCGCCACTGACGGGGCCGGCACATCGAGGTCCTCCCGCAGCTGGCTGCCATAAGCCCGCCCTAGCTGCCGCGCGACATAGGGCGTCAGGTCTTCGCCGACGACGCCCCTGACGTCGTACTCGCGAAAGATATGATGGCTAACCCGCGTCACCTTTCACCTCCAGCGGGACCGCGCCTCTCACGGCTCGTCCGGTTGTCGGGGGAACCAGATTAGGGTCGCGCGTCGGCGACCTGTGCGGCGACGGGCGCCAACCCTTCCACGCTCTGCCGCGCCTTGAGAAGCGGCCACGACGGCAGGATCCCAAGGTAGATCGTGATCGCCACGCAGACCACAAGCGCCGCCCGCAGCGCGCCACCCCACGCGACACGCCCCATGTCTGCCACCGACGGCTTCATATACATGGTGACGATAACACGCAGATAGTACCAGTACGAGATGAGAGTCGTGATGACCAGGATGATCGGCAGGTCGATATGGCCCGCTTCGACCGCTGCCCTCAGAATGTAGAACTTCCCTACGAACCCGGCCGTCGGCGGCAGGCCGGCCAGCGACACGAGAAAGATCGAGAGCACGGCCGCCGCCCAGGGATGAGTCCACCCGAGCCCGGCGTAGTCCGACAACCGCTGGCGCTTGTCTCCCTCTCCCGCCAGCACCAAGACGATCGCGAACGCGCCCACGATCATTGCGGTGTAGGCGACCAGGTAGAAGAGGAACGAAGCCATGCCCGACTCGTTCGCCGCGATCAACGCGACCAGGAGATACCCTGCATGGGCAATCGACGAGTAGGCGAGCAGTCGCTTGATATTGTCCTGCACCAACGCGATCAGGTTGGGAACGATCATGGTCAGCGCAGCCAGGACCCAAATGAGCCGCTCCCAGTACTCGTGCAGGTCGCCCAACGCGACCACGAAGATCCTGATGAACGCGGCAAACGCCGACGCCTTGATCGCCGCCGCCAGGAATGCAGTGACCGGGGTTGGAGCGCCCTCGTATGCGTCGGGCGTCCAAACGTGGAACGGCACCGCCGACACCTTGAAGCCGAATCCAATGGCGAGCAGGGCGAGCCCCGCGATCGCAATCGGGCTAAGCGACTCGCCGTTCAGCAGGCCCCGCATCTCGGCAAGGTTCGTCGTTCCGCTGGCCCCGTACAGCATGGCCATCCCATACAGCAGGAAAGCGCTCGAGAATGCGCCCAGCAGGAAGTACTTGAGTGCCGCCTCCGCGGAGCGGGGATCGCGACGATTGAACCCCACCAGCACGTACACGGCGATCGACATCAGCTCGAAGCCCAGGAAGATCAGAATCAGGTCCCGGCTACCGGCAAGCAACATCATGCCGACGACAGCGAACAATAGCAGAGCGTAGAATTCACCCTGCGTCAGGCCCTCCCGGGTGGTGTAGTCGAACGATATGAGGACGACGAGCGCCGTCGCGCCCAGGAACAGGAAGTTCGTGAAGATGCGGTAGCCATCGACCGCTACCATCCCCATAGCGGCCGGCTCTTCGACTCCGATCAACCAGAAATTGGCGATGGCGGCCAGTACGAGTACGACCAGGCTACCCCAGCCGACGGCTCGCGAGTCCGCCGAGTCCCTCTTGCTGAACCCGTCATACATCAGCAGGAGGACCGCCCCCGCCGTAAGAACCGTCTCGGGCATCAGCGCCCACAGGTAGTCGAGATGACTGGAGTAATCTATCTGCATCGCCGCACTCACTGCGTTCCTGTCCGGCCGACCGAAGTGCCGACGGCAGCCAGGTTCTGATCCGTGCTGCCGGCGTCGCGCTCAGCCACAGTCACGATTCGTTCGCTCAACGCCTCCGCCGAAGCCGCGACCCGATCGATGAACGGCTTCGGGTAGATGCCCATCAGCACTATCATGATCAATAGCGGAATGATGACCGCCAACTCCAGCCGGGAGAGGTCGAGCAGCTTCCGGTTCTCTTCTATAGTTACTTCGTTCCAGACAACACGCCGGATCATCGGCAACATGTAGTAAGCAGCGAAGATCACGCCGGTCGTCGCCAGCAACGTCACCCACGGGTGTCTCCCGAACGAGCCCACGAGGATCAGAAACTCACCCACGAACCCGTTCAAGCCGGGAAGCCCGATCGAGGACAGTCCGACCAGGACCAGGGCCCCGCAATAGACGGGTACGACGTTCGCCAGTCCGCCGTAATCCGACACCTCGTAGCTGTGTCGGCGGTTGTAGAGGAACCCTGCGAGGATGAACAGGGCGCCCGTCGAGAACCCGTGGTTGATCATCTGCAGGACGCCGCCCGTCACCGACTGCGCGGTCAGGGCGAACGTTCCCACCATGATGAACCCAAGGTGCGCCACCGAGGTGTAGGCGATCAGCTTCTTGATGTTGGGTTGGACCGCGGCCACCCAGGCGGTATAGATGATCCCCATCAGCGCCAGGAACATGATGACCATCAGGACCGTTCGATCCAGCGCCACCGTCGGGAAAAGCGGGATGGCGAAGCGCAGGAAGCCGTAGACTCCCATCTTCAGCAGGACCGCCGCCAGGATCACCGAGCCCGCCGTAGGAGCTTCGACGTGGGCGTCGGGCAACCACGTGTGGAATGGGAACATCGGGACCTTGATGGCGAATGCCAGCGCGAAAGCCAGGAACATCCAGTAGCGCAGCCCCGTCGGCACCACGACCCGCAGCATATCCTCGTAGGCCAAGCTCGCGAACCCAAACTGATACTGGTGCAGACGATACAGCACGATGATAGCCACCAGCATCAGCAGCGAGCCGAACGCCGTGAAGAGGAAGAACTTGACCGCGGCGTAGATCCGGCGCTCGTGCCCCCACACACCGATCAAGAAGTACATGGGGATGAGCGTGACCTCCCAAAATACGTAGAAGAGGAAGAGGTCGAGCGCCACGAAAACGCCCAGTATCCCCGTGATGAGCAGGAGGAGCATGGCGTAGTAGGCCCGCTCCTTTTCCTTGATCTGGTCCCACGAGACCAGTACCGAGATCGGCAGCAGAAACGTCGTCAGCAGAATCAGTAGAATCGAGATCCCGTCGACGCCCAGTGCGTAGGAGATACCCCAGTCGGCGATCCACGGCACCGAGACGTAGTTCTGCCACTCGACGTAGCCTATCTCGAACGTCCAGAAGAGCGGCAGCGAGACCAGGAACTCGATCATCCCTGCCAGGAACGCCCAGCGGCGCACCTGTTCCTTCGGCAAGAACAGACAGACGAGACCCGCGACCGCCGGGAAGAAGACCAGGAAGGTTATGACCCAATGACTGTTGTAGAAACTCGACATCGATCCCAATCCCTATAGCGTCACGGCACCGAGGATGATGAGCACCCCGAGGACGATGATCAGCACATAGGTGCCCAGGTACCCCGTTTGGAAGCGACTGATCACCCAACCCCCAAACCGGGTCGTATAGCCCACACCATTGACCATGACGCCATCGATCAGCCCTTGATCGATCACTCGCCAGCTGAACATGCAGAGCCATTTGAACGGCCGCACGATCACCAGGTCGTACAGCTCGTCCACGTAGTACTTGTGATAGAGCAGGCCCCAGAGACCCGTGGGCTCCTTCGCATCGTGGGCCGGCAGGTATTTCTTTCCGCTCAACGCGTTGAAGACGATGAGAATGACGACGATCGCCGCGGCAGTGGAGAACAGCGCCCACATTCCTTCGCCACCGCGGATGGGCGACGCGTGCGCCGCCTCACCCACATGCTCGACGATTATGTGCTCGGCCTCCGCGAAGCTCGGATGCAGGAAGTCGTGTAGCCAGGTGAACTCCGGTAAGAGCGGCAGCGCCTCCGGAACATTGACCCAGCCGGTAACCACCGAGCCGATCGCCAGCACGACGAGCGCGCCCACCATGATCGGGGCCGCCTCGTGCAGGTACTTGCGCGCTTTCTCTCCCGTGCGGTTCTCGCCGTGGAAGGTCATCACGAGCCAGCGGGTGATATAGCCCGCCGTCAGCAACGCCGTGATGATGGCGACGACCCAGAGAACCGTCTGGCCCCGGGCGCCGACCGACCAGATGATCTCGTCCTTCGAGAAGAAGCCCGCCAGCGGGAAGACGCCGGCAAGGGCCAACGCGCCGACCCAGGCGGTCTTGAACGTAGTGGGCATGTACTTCTTCAGGGCGCCCATGTTGCGCATATCCTGCGTCACGTCCTCGCCCGCCGGCTCACCGGCATGCTCGAGCGCGTGATGCATCGCGTGGATCACCGCGCCGGAGGCCATGAACAGGAGCGCCTTGAAGAACGCGTGCGTGGCCAGGTGGAAGATCCCCGCCGTGTACGCCCCCACCCCGACGGCCAAGAACATGTAGCCCAGCTGCGAGATCGTGCTGTACGCGACGACGCGCTTGATATCGAATTGCTGCATCGCGATCGTCCCCGCGAACAGCGCCGTCGCCCCACCGATCACCGCCACGACGTTCATGCTCAGCGGCGCCAGCGCGAAGAGCACCGCGGCCCGAGCGACCAGGTAGACTCCCGCCGTGACCATCGTCGCTGCGTGGATCAACGCCGATACCGGTGTCGGACCATGCATCGCGTCGGGCAGCCACACGAAGAGCGGTATCTGCGCCGACTTGCCGGTACAGCCGAGGAACAGGAACAGAGTGATCAGCGTGACGGCCGCGCCGCCGTACTCGAAGGCGCGCGGCGCCGCCTCGAACACACCCTGGAAATCGAGGGTCCCCAGATAGGCGAACATGGCAAACATCGCCATCAGAAACCCGAAGTCGCCTATCCTGTTGACGATGAACGCCTTCTGGCCAGCCTCCGCCTTCACACTCTCCCTGAACCAGAACCCGATCAACAAATAGGAACAGAGCCCAACGCCTTCCCAGCCGATGAACATGAGCGGGAAGCTCGCGCTGAGCACCAGCACCAGCATGAAGAAGACGAAGAGGTTGAGGTAAGCGAAATAGCGCGCGTACCCCGGGTCTTCTCCCATGTACCCGATACTATAGATATGGATTATGAAGCTCACGCACGCCACGACCAGCGCCATGATAATCGACAACTGGTCGAGCTGTAGCGCCGCGTCGATCCGCAACTGGCCGACCTCGATCCACGTCCAGTACGAGCGGATCACCGGCTCCGCCTCGGGCACTCGAGCGATCAGCACGAGGTTCACTGCCGCGAGCACGAATGCCAGCCCCAGCACGCCCGGCCCCACGACGCTCACCAGCCTGCGCCGCTCGGGAGCCAGGTACGCGACCGCGCCGTTCACCACGAAGCCCAGGAACGGCAGCAGGATCATCCAGGAGGGGAGAAACGGGACGAAGCCCCGCTCGTGCGCTCCCACCGCCTCCTGGGCGAGCGAGAGTACAAGATCTGTCAGCGTAGCCCCTACCATCTCAGCAACCTGAAGTTCCGGACATCAACCGACTCGTAGTGGCGGAAGATCGAGATGATTATGGCGAGACCGACAGCGGCCTCGGCGGCCGCCACCGTCATCACGAAGATCACAAACAGCTGGCCTTCGATCCCGACGTATCGCGAGATCGCCACGAACGAGAGGTTCACCGCATTGAGCATCAGCTCTATGCACATGAACATCACGATAGCGTTACGGCGCAGCAGGACACCCGCCACACCTACCGCGAACAACAGTGCGCTCAAAACCAGTGACTCGAAGAGCATGCGTCAGACTTTCCGCTTGGCGATCACGACCGCACCAACCATCGCGACCAGTAGCAGTACGCCGGTCACTTCGACCGCGACCACGTAGTTCTCGAACAACGGCTCCGCGACTGCCCCAATCGCTCCCCGCTCGGCGAGCAGCCGCGCCAGCATGTCGGACTCCGGCGGCTCCGGAGCATTTCGCGCCAGGACGAAGAGCTCCGCGAACAGCACCAGGCCCAGGCCAAAACCGATGACCCACCAGAACTTGCCGCGGATGTCGGAGTCGAACTCGTGTCCGAGATTGAGCAGCATGATCACGAACAGGAACAGAACGAGGATCGCTCCTGCGTAAACGACGATCTGGAGCGCGGCGAGGAAGTGCGCGTCGAGCAGCACGAAGATCGCCGCCACCGAGAAGAGCGTCAGCACCAAGTACATGACGCTGTACACCGGGTTCTTCCGCGTGATCATCAGCACGCTGCTCGCCACGGCGAGACCCGCGAAGGTGTAGAAGACAAGCTGGCTGATATCCATTATCGGCCTATCAGTCCACTCTCGATTAGCCGCTGCCGACTCGCGTCACTCAGATGCAGGATCCTCTGGGTCCCACAGCTGAGTGAATGGGTGGTCCTGCGCGCAGAGACGCTCGAGATCGTATACGAACCTCTCGCGACTGTATTCGGCGGCCTCGTAGTGGACTCCAAGATGTATCGCTTCGACCGGGCAGACTTCCTGGCAATAGCCACAGAAGATGCAGCGGAACTCATCGATCTCGTAGACCGCCGCGTACCGCTCACCGTTCTCATCTTCCGCGGGGATCAGCTTGATACAGTTCGACGGACAGATCGTCGGGCACAGCCCGCAGGCCACACACTTGGACCGCCCGTCTTCGTGCACCGCCATGCGGTGCGTGCCACGCATCCGGGGCGCAAGCTCGTACTTCTCCTCCGGATACTGCTGCGCTACCGTGACCGGCCTGACCAGGTGCCGGAATGTGAGCGCCATACCCTTGAGCGTCGCTCGAAGATACGATGCCCCGGCCTCGGGCCGCTCGACTGTCTTTACGCCTATCGCCATATCTATCCGCGCGTTCGAGCCTGTTGCGGGCGTGCCTGCTTCCAGGCACCGCCCAGGACAATTCGACTCCTGTCAAGCCAGAACATGATCATCAACAGCAGCGCGAGATTGAGCCCCGCCAGTGACAATAAGTACCGCGCGCCGAACTCCACCCCGGCCGCCTCCAACGCCAGCATCGCCCCACCGAGTACCGCGACGTACACCACGAGCATCGGGATCAGCACCTTCCAGCCCAGGGCCATCACCTGATCGTAGCGGAAGCGCGGTACGGTCCAGCGCACCCAGATGAAGACCAGGATGAAAAACCCCGTCTTCACTGCGAACGACGCGAACGTCAGTAGCGTGATCCACCAGGCGGGCGTCGCTCCGACGATCGAGCCGTCGGCCGCAACGCTGATATTGTCACCGGCCCAGAACGGAATATCCCAGCCACCGAAGAAGAAGGTCGCCATCAGCGCAGAAGCGGTGATCATGTTGGCATACTCTGCCAGGTAGAACATCGCCATCCGCATGGCCGAATACTCGGTGTGGAACCCGTAGACCAGCTCCGATTCGGCTTCCGGCATGTCGAACGGGCCGCGGTTAGTCTCAGCGAAATACGAGACGCTGAAGAACAGGAACCCCACCATCAGCGGCAGGATGAACCAGAGCGTATCCTGCTGCTGTCCCACGATCTCGGGTAGCGTCACGTTGCCGGAGAGCATGAAGATCGGCACCAGGCTGAGCCCCAGCGCCACCTCGTAGCTGATCATCTGCGCCGACGCACGCACACCGCCCAGAAACGAATACTTGCTGTTCGAAGCCCAGCCGCCGAGCGTCAGCCCGTAGACACCCAGCGACCCCAGCGCCAGCACGAACAGGAAGCCGATGGGCAGATCCGCCACGATGACTTCGACCAGCCCCCAGGGCGTCGGCAGCGGCGCCGCCACCGGGATCACAGCGATCACAACGAAGGCCGGGAACATCGCGATGATCGGTGCCAGGAAGAACAGCCAGCGGCTGGCACCGCCCGGGATGTGTTCTTCCTTGACGAAGTTCTTGATGCCGTCGGCGATCGGTTGGAGGATCCCCCAGGGCCCAACGCGATTCGGCCCGCTGCGATCCTGGATCCAGGCGGCGATCTTGCGCTCCGCCAGCGTCAC